>DBEXQE010000062.1:0-6671 GCA_048167245.1 Christensenellales bacterium
CCACTCTACAAAGCCTTTCTCGCACTTCCATTCTTTCGCGTATTTAAGCACATATTCTTTCAGCTTTTTGCCGTTGTGCTCTATAAGTTCGCAAGGCAGTACGACAAGCCCCTTGTTCACGTCGCCCGAAAAGTGTTTGTAACGGTGAAACAGAAAATCAGTGAACTTCGCGGGGAAATTGCGGTACATGTTTTGGCACGCTTTTTCGCTCTCGTCGTAACATATGCCGAATTCGGTGGTGTTGGAAACGACGAACTCCAAATCGGGATTTTCGGCGATCGCTCTAAACGAACAGTAATCTTCGTACGGATTCACGCATCTCGAAACGCTGTCTATGACGGAAAATCTTTCCACTGCTTTTCCGTTCTCCGCGCCGCGCTCTATTACGGTATACAGTCCTTTCTGCGCGTTGATGACGTCGCACATACCGCTCTCTACGCCCTGCAACAAAACGACGCTGCCGTCAAAGCCCGCGTTATCGTTCAGTTTCTGCACTACGACAGCCGTAAAAGCGCGCAGGAAATTCCCTTCGCCGAAGCAAAGCACCTTTTCCTTTCTGACGGGTTTTTGTTTTACTTCCGCGATATTTTTAAGTTCGCCCATGATTTCCGTAACCTTTCCTTTTTTATTTGTCGTTAAAATATGTAACCGCTTACATATTTTACGAGTATATAATAACACGCTTAACTTTGTTTGTCAAGCTAAGCGCGCAATAAAAAAGATATTAACGTTAAAATTATACGGCTTACATAAATTTCATCGCCAACGACTGCATAAGTCGGTACGCGCCTTCTTTCCCCACGTACGCGTCGGGAAGCGGAACGGCAAAACAGAAATCGAGTCCCGACTTTTCCGCGACTACGGATCTCGGCACAAAGGAACAGACTCTGTCCGACGATAAAACGAATTTGTCCTTGTAGCGCTCTATAAACTCGTCGGCGTCGGAATAAGCGAAGTCCCCGCCCGCATGCGTGCAGAAATATTCGGCTTTGTAACCTATATCGTCGAAAAACGATCTAAGCGAAACGAGAACGTCGGTATTGCAGTAACACGCGATCTCCGGCTTGTTGAATTCCAGAATATTCTTGATCTGCAACTTCGCGCGGTCGTAAACGGGATCGAATTTTGCTTTATACTTTTTGCCGAGTTTTTCGGCGATAAGCGAAAGCGCTTCGTCTTCGCCCGATTTGCCGAGCGGACGGCAGTATACGTACGGAACCGCAAAATTTTTCAGATAATATTCGGCGGTCTTGACTGCGTATTTGGAAGTTACGACGTTTATTTCCGCCGACGTAACCGCGCCCCACTCCGACAGCGAAACAGCCGCCGCGCTGTCGAAATTCGGCTTTAAGTTCAACTCGCGACTTATGAGTTCGCGCAAGTACCTATGATTTTGCTCGTCCTGCCCCGTTATTCCGCCGAGCAGGTTGAACCCCGACTTTCCGTCGGCTTTTTCCGAGCCGAACCGCTTTGCCAAAGCGAGCGTAAAAGCCCCGAGCCCCGCGTAAAAATCGTCGTTCAGGCGCGCGGGAACGGTGAAAGCGTTAATGCCGAGCGTATCCGAAATTTCGGTCGCGAGCGCGTCGAGATCGAACCCGAGTACGCTCGCAAGCGACGACGGCATAAGATAAATATGTTTGTAACCGAGTTTTTTGAGTTCTTCGGCGGCGCGGAAAAGTCGCGAAGTATCGCCGAGAGAAATATCGACTTCCGTTATATGAGTCGAAAAAATATTCCTTTTGTCGCTCCAAGGCGTGATCCAAGGCAAATGCCCGTTATTATACACCCCGTGTCCGCCCGTGGAGAAATCCAAAACGGCAAGATCTTTGTATTCGGACGCGGCGTACAGCGTCTGCATACGCGCCGTGGGCGTTGCCGCATATTTCTTTACAGGCATAACTCCTCCGCTCTTTCGAGAATAAATAAAAGTCTGTCGAACCCGAAACGCGACGCTATCTCGACGTCGTATGCCGACAGATCGAGCAAAAGTCCGTCGCCCGCGATCTTATCGCGGTAATCGAGCGAAACGAGCGCGTCGGAACTCAATTTTAAGCAAACGTCATAGGTGTATTCGTTAAAATTCCTTAATACCACGTTCCCGACCGAAAAGCCTTCGCTTTGAAAAAACAGCGCGATATCCGCTCCGCGCAAACACTTGACGTTTATGCGGTTACTCTTTGCGCGCAGTTTTCCGAGTATTTTCTTTGCTTTCGAAACGGCTTTCGCGTCGATCCCGAGCAGTTCTCCGTTTTGCGAGTAAAACTCCAAAGTATTCAGCGCCGTGTTGTCGATGACTTTGACGCCGAATTTTTGCGCCGCGTCATTCAGCGCGGACAGATAACGCCTGTCGTTGACTATATGAATATCGGCGCAGAGCTTTTCGCGGAAATTCGAAACGCTGCCGATATCGCCCTGCCAGACTTCCGTTTTACTTATCGTTCCGCACTTTACTTTACTTGCCAGAACTCTGTACAGCTCGCAAACTATATCGTATGACGAAACTCCCGAAAAATCGGGCGCTTTGAGCAAAACGGCGTTTTCCGAAGCCGACACGACGGCGTCTAAATCGAGATTCATTATGCTCGGGATACACGTCGCTATAACGACGGTCAAAAAGCCGTTGTCGCCTATTTCTTTCAACGCCGCTTCGATCTTGCTTACGTCGCCGAAAACTATCTCGTTGTCCGTGAGCGAAAAAGCCCAATTGCGTTTAGGCTCGGCAAACGGCAATTTGCGGCTGTAATAGACGCACTCGCCCACGCCTATGACGAGAGCGTTCACGCCGTCTATCTCGAAAAGCTCTTCTATCGCAACGTCCATGGCGCAGTGCTGAGCGCAAGAAATATCGCACGACGTGATATAAGGCTCTTTGCGCAATTTTTTGACAGGCGAAAAATTACCCATTCGCTATCTTCTCCGCCAATTGCATATACAGCTTGCTCATATCGCTGTCGGGGAACGCTTCGACGACCGTCTTGTGCATATCTTCGGCTTCCTGAACGGTTTTCGAGCGCGGCAGAACAAACGCTATATCCACGCCCATTTCCGCCGCCGCTTTTTTCACTATCTCGTCTTCGTTCTCGATATTCTTCTTGTTTACGATAAGCCCCTTGACTTTCGCATAACCGACTTTGCCCTGATTTTTTACGGCTTCCGCGATATTGTTCGCCGCGTAAAGCGACATCATCTCGCCCGAAGTTACTATATAAAGTTCGTCCGCATAGCCGCCGCGGATAGGCATTGCGAATCCGCCGCAAACCACGTCGCCCAAAACGTCGTACAGCACGAAATCGGGCTTGTGCTTTTCGAAAACTTCCAGATCGTTGAGTTTCTCGAAAGCCGTGATTATGCCGCGCCCCGCGCAACCCGTTCCCGGAAGCGGTCCGCCCGCTTCGACGCACCAAACGCCCGACGGAGAATGAAACACGAAATCGTTTTCGTCGTCGCCGCCGCCGCGCCGCATGACGTCGAGAACGGTCGCTATCCGCTTGCCGCCGTTATGGTTGATAGTCGAGTCCGCCTTAGGGTCGCAACCTATCTGAAACACTTTATATCCGAGCTTCGTAAGCGCCGCCGCCACGTTCGAAACGGTGGTCGACTTGCCTATCCCGCCCTTTCCGTAAATAGCTATTTTTTTCATTTACTCGAAAGCTCCTGCTCGTCCTTGTCTTTGTCGTTATCCTTGCCTTTTTTCTTAAAGAGCGATTTTATTTTATCCACGGTTTTGTAAAAGAAACTCTTTTGACGCGCTTCTTCCTTTTCTTTTTCGCTCTCGGCGATCTCTTTTTCCAATTTATCCATGCGCGCGGCGTAAGCGGCGTTCGAATCTTCTTCACTGCCTTCCGAATTTTTGACCAAATCGTACGAAAGACATACGGGCTTTCCGCTTCTGCCGTCGCCTACTATATCGCCGTCGATACCGAAGCAGTCCGCGAGCATTTCGCTCGTCATGACTTCTTTCGGCTCGCCGTAGCCGACGATATGACCGTCTTTCATGGCAAGCAGATAATCGGAATAACGCGACGCGAGATTAAGGTCGTGCAGGACCATGATTATCGTCGCATGTTGCCCTTCGTTCAGCTTCTTCAAAAGTTCCAAAACTTCGAGCTGATGCGCAAGGTCGAGATACGTGGTCGGCTCGTCGAGAAGAATTATTCCCGTTTGCTGAGCGAGCGCCATGGCTATCCACACACGCTGACGCTGACCGCCCGAAAGGCTCGCTATCTCGCGGTCGGCAAAATCGCTCATGTTCGTAACTTCGAGCGCCCATTCTACTATCAGCTTATCTTTTTTCGACAGCTTTCCGAAACCGCTCTGATACGGGAAACGCCCGTAGCCTACGAGTTCACGGCACGTAAGAGTTCCGGGTGCCGTCGGCGTTTGCGGCAAAATAGCCATTTGCTGAGCAATTTCCTTGTTTTTCATGTTGCTCATATCGGTGTCGTTGATTATAACGGTTCCCGATTCGGACTTGATTATTCTGCCTATGGCTTTCAGAACGGTCGATTTTCCGCAACCGTTAGCGCCGATTATAGAAGTTATCTTACCTTTTTTAAGCTCGATATCGAACGACGGAACGATTATATGCCCGTCGTAACCGATTTTAAGCTCTTTGGTTACTATGCTGTTTTCGTTGCTGTTTTCGATTTCCATGAATTTACGACCTTAAAAGTAGATATAAGAAATACGGTACGGACAAAATCGTAATGACTATGCCCGTCGGAATTCCCGCGATAAAGGAAACTCCGCGAACGAGAATATCCGCAAGCAAAACTATTATTCCCGCTATTATACCCGACGCGGGCATAAGGACTCTCGCGTCCGTTCCTACAAGCCTGCGCGCGATATGCGGACCGATAAGCCCCAGGAAAAAGAAGTTCCCGCCGAACGCGACCGCCGACGACGATACGGCAACGGCGCAAATAGACATATAAACGAACTGTTTGCCCACGTTTACGCCCAAGCCGCGAGCTATATCGTAGCTCGTGTTTATAACGTTGAGCGTACGCCCGTTACGGTAAATCAAAGAGCCGAAAATGGCGAGCCAAACGGCGAAAACTATGATATAACGCCATTGAGTTCCCCACAGTTCGCCCTGTTGCCAACGTTGCAAAAATTCCATTTTGTTTTCGTCGACGATATAAGTCATTAAAGAACTTATCGCGCCGTACGCACTGCCGACCGCGACGCCCGTCATGATAAGGCGCGTGGGCTGAACGCGTTGCCCCTTTTTCGATCCGAGCAGAAATATAATGCCCGCCGATAAAAGTCCGCCCAAAAGCGCCAACACGGGCATAAGTATCGCGCCTACTCCCGTATCGCCGCCGAGCGCCACGTAGAGCGTAACGAAAAGTCCCGATCCCGCGCTTACGCCGAGCGTACCGGGCGACGCCAGATCGTTGTGTAAAAGATCCTGCATAACTACGCCCGACATGCCCATTCCGAGTCCTACAAGTATCGCAAGGCAAAGGCGCGGCAAACGAAACGTAAATATGGCGAGATTGCTGTATTTATCCCCTTGTCCGAAAAACGTTTTGATAGTCTGCCAAATACCGACTTTGTAATCGCCGACGTTACAGCCGACTATAAAAATCACTATCAGCAGTACGAACAAAACGATATTCGTATAAATGCCTTTCTGAATAGGGGTAATTTTTTTCCGAGTTTTTTCTTTTCTCATAACTCCCCCTATCCCGCAAAAGTATCGTTCTTTTGTCTGCGCGAAATGAAGATAAAGAACGGAACGCCAATCAATGTGATAAGGATACCTACGGGGAATTCGCGCGGGGCTATTATAAGACGCGCGAGAAAATCGACAAACACGACGAGCACGGCTCCCAATACGGCGCAAGACGGCAACACGAGTCGGTAGTCCGTGCCCACGAAATATCTGACGATATGCGGAACCATAAGCCCCACGTATCCGACAGGTCCTATTATTACGACGGCTATCGCCGACAGCACAAGTACGACGACGGTACTTAGCGTCTTAGTTACTTTTACGTTTGCGCCCAAACCGCGCGAAACGTCTTCGCCCAAGTTCATAACGGTGAGCGAGCGCGAAATAATAAGCGCAACCACAACGCCCGCAAGAAAAAACGGTCCTGCAATTTGTATATCGAGCCAAATCGTATTGGCAGAACTGCCCGCAGTGTATTTCATCATCTGCATTATCTTACCCGTTTTAAGCACGATTGCCGTCGTAACCGAACTAAACAAATTCGATATCGCCATACCCGCAAGTACCATTCGCTCCGCCGTAGCTCCGCGTCTTCCTGCCATTGCAAACGCATAGATAAGCAGAGTAGCAAGAGCCGCGCCCGCGCAGGAAAGAGCTATGCGCTCTATGCGCGTAACGTTGGGAATGAATATCATCATAAGCATCATCGCAAAAATAGAACCCGCGCTGATACCCATAATGCCCGAGTCCGCCATAGGGTTTTTCGTATTGCCCTGCATAACGGCGCCCGCAACGGACAGCGATACGCCGACCATTATATCCGCCAAAAGACGCGGCAACCGAATATCGTGTACAATAATATGATTGAATACGCTCTTATCGTACTTGAAAAGCCCGCGAAATATTTCGCCTATTGTTACTTTCTGCGGACCGAAAAAAATAAATAATATCGAAAGTAGAAATAACGTTACCAACCCTATTATCATAAAGA
>DBEXQE010000063.1:0-5451 GCA_048167245.1 Christensenellales bacterium
GAATTGAAACAAAGAGTTCTCGCGGGCGGCAAAACGGAACGGAAAGACGCGGAGATATTGCTTGCCGCACCGATCCGTGAGCTGTGCGCCGCCGCCGACGAAATACGCGAAAAGATCTGCGGCAACGGTTTCGACCTTTGCGCGATAGTCAACGGCAAAAGCGGCAGATGCGGCGAAAACTGCAAGTTCTGCGCTCAGTCCGCGCTCTACAAAGCATGTTCGGAAGAATATCCGCTTATGGGCAAAGACGAACTCGTGCGCGCCGCCGAAAAAATCGCGGGCGACGGCGTTCCGAGATTTTCGATAGTAACTTCGGGCAGACGACCGAGCGGAAAAGAAGTCGAAAGCCTTTGCGAGAGCGTGCGTGCGATAAAAGAAAAAGTCGGAGTTTCGGTCTGCGTTTCCGTCGGGCTTGCCGATCTTGCGGCGTATGAAAAATTGCGTTCCGCGGGAGTCGACCGTGCGCATTGCAATCTCGAAACTTCCGAGCGTTACTTTCCGCATATATGCTCTACGCACACTTACGCCGATAAAACGGCAACGCTCTACGCCGCGAAAGAAGCGGGACTCGAAGTTTGCAGCGGCGGGATAATGGGGCTGGGCGAAACGTGGGACGACAGGATATCGCTCGCGTTCGCCCTGCGCGAGATAGGCGTGAAGTCCGTTCCCGTGAACTTCCTGAACCCGATAAAAGGCACGCCGTTCGAACGCAACGCGCCGTTGTCTGACGAAGATAAACTTCGCGCGATCGCCGTGTACAGATTTATTTTGCCCGACGCATACGTGCGGCTTGCGGGCGGGCGCGGTCTTATGTCGGATAAGGGCAAAGGTTGCTTTAAGGCGGGCGCAAACGCCGCAATAACGGGCGACATGCTGACTACGGCGGGGATAAGCGCTCGGACGGACGTAAAAACGCTCGAAGAAATCGGGTTTACCGTTCGGCGCTTTAACGACTTTTACGCTAAGGAGAAAATAATTTGAGCAAAGGTCTTTTTGTTGTGGGTACGGGGACCGACGTCGGAAAAACCTACGTTACGGCGCTTATGGTAAAGGCGCTTAGAAACTACGGCGAAAGATCCGCGTATTACAAAGCCGCGATGAGCGGAAACGTTCGCGGCTCGGACGGCAATTTGATAGCGGGCGACGCGGCGGAAGTCAGACGCGTTTCGGGCATAGATCAACCGATCGCGACGACGTGTCCGTACGTGTACGAGAACGCGTATTCTCCGCATCTTGCGGCGCTCACGGAAGGCGACCCCGTCGAGCTTGAAACCGTCGTGAGCGGCTACAACGCGCTCGTGAGCGAATACGACTACATAACGGCGGAAGGCAGCGGCGGCGTGATCTGCCCTTTACGGAGCGACGGAGAGCAAGAAATTTATCTTACGGACGTGATAAAACGACTCGGCTTGCCGTGCTTGCTCGTTGCCGACGCGGGGCTCGGAACGATAAACGCGGTAACGCTCACGGCGCATTATATGCGGTCGCTCGGGCTGAAAACGGTCGGCGTGGTTTTCAACCGCTTCATCGTCGGCGACCCCGTTTGCGAAAACAACGTTTTAATGTGCGAAAAGCTGACGGGACTTAAAACCGTAGCGAAAATATGCGTCGGAGCGGAAGATTTTCCCGTCGATCCGCGGAAACTGTACGGGGAGAGCGAAAGAGTATGATATGGTATCCTTACGCGCAAATGAAAACGCTTTCTCCGCCCGTAAAAGTAAACAGGGCGGAAGGCGTGTACCTATACACCGACAGCGGAAAACTCATCGATTCGGTATCGTCCTGGTGGAGCGTCATACACGGCTACAATCACCCCGCGTTGAACGCGGCAATCGAGCGGCAGTTGAAAGATTTCGCGCACGTTATGCTCGGCGGACTTACGCACGGATCCGTCGAAAAACTGTCGGACAAGCTCGCTTCATGGTTGCCCGAAGATCTCGATTACTGCTTTTTTTCCGACTCGGGAAGCGTTGCGGTCGAAGTCGCGCTTAAAATGGCGTTGCAGTTCAACGTAAACCGCGGCAGTTCGCGCAAAAAAATACTCGCGCTCGAAAACGCGTACCACGGCGACACTTTCAAGACTATGGAAGTCGGCGACGACGCGGATTATCATTTCGCTTTTCCGCAGAAGCGCGGCGTTATCCATATCCCTACGCGGACGGACGCGCTCGAAAAAGCGTTCGCAAAGTACGGAAAAGAGCTGTCTTGCATGATAGTCGAGCCGCTTTTACAGGGTGCGGGCGGCATGAAAACGTACGGCGTAGAGTTTTTGCGGAAAAGTCGCGAACTCTGCGACCGCTACGACGTTTTGTTGATTTTCGACGAAGTGGCTACGGGGTTCGGGCGCACGGGCAACCGCTTTGTCGCGGATCTCGTCTGCCCCGATATTCTCGTGCTCGGAAAGGCGCTCACGGGCGGCTATATAGGTCATGCCGTTACGGTCGCGAATAAGAGAGTGTACGACGGCTTTTACGGCGACGACGATTCTCTCGCGCTCATGCACGGACCTACGTTCATGGGCAACGCTCTCGCGTGTTCCGTCGCGCTCGAATCCATAAAACTTTTCGAAGAAGAAAACTATCTGCAAAAGATACGCCGTATCGAAGAAATAAGCAAAGAAGAACTCGGCGGTCTGCGGGACGAGCGCATAAAAGAAGTACGCGTTTTGGGCGGCATGGCGTGCGTGGAAGTAAAAGAAAGATCGACGCTCGCGGGATTTAACGAATTTGCATTGAAGCGAGGCGTGTTCAACCGCCCGTTCGGGACTTGCCTGTACTGCGCCGTTCCGTATATAATAAAAGAAGACGAGCTAATTAGCGTTCTGCGCGTTATGAAAGAGTGGTTTAAGTAGCGCGCGTCGGCGGTTAAATCTTTATGTAAAACGTTGACAAAAATTACGTAAAGAGTTATAATATAAGCATATAAAACAACAAACAAAAGGAGATTTCCAATTATGAAAAGATGTGCGGTTTGCGGCGAAATCGTAGCCGACGACGTAGAAGTTTGCCCCGTTTGCAAAGCCAAGAAATTCGTTCCGATCGAAGAATCGAAGTTTGCTTGCGAGCATCACGTAGGCGACGGCAAAGTGGAAGATAAGGAAGTTACGGAAGGACTTCACGCCAACTTTACGGGCGAATGTACCGAAGTGGGTATGTACCTTGCTATGTCCCGCGTGGCGGAGCGCGAAGGCTATCCCGAAATAGCGGAAGCATACAAGCGTTACGCTTTCGAAGAAGCGGAGCATGCAGCTAAGTTTGCCGAACTTCTCGGCGAAGTCGTTACGGATTCCACCAAGAAGAATCTCGAACTCCGCGCGGCAGCCGAAGCCGGCGCTTGCGAAGGTAAGCTCATGCTTGCAAAGCGTGCCAAGGAACTCGGATACGACGCCATTCACGACACCGTTCACGAAATGGCAAAGGACGAAGCTCGCCACGGCGCGGGATTCAAGGGACTTTTGAAGAGATACTTCAAATAAGATTTACGACAAAAATAGCGGAAAAGGGCAGACCTATGCGGTTTGCTCTTTTTCTTTGTATAATGCGGAAAAATATGCGCGGAACGTTTGACGGGGCGGAGAGCCAACCCCAATAGAACACTTAAATAGTAGTAAAAGAACGTCAAAATGGAAAGAAACCGCTATATATAGTAGTTAAATTAAAACCGCTACCGTTAATGACTTAATTATTTTGGGGCGAGTGTCTGTTCCGAGCGGTTTACGACCCATGGGATTTATATCATAGGAATAAATATAAACGGTAAAAAGAAAACCCCGTTCGGAAGAAATATTCCGTTCGGGGTTTGCGGGGTATTTGAGTCGTCCGCGTTTCGGCGGATCGCTCGGTTTATTATCGTCAGTATATTTCAGATATACGTCTATTGTATCGTCTCGTATGATTACTTTTTTAACAAGTAGGTCAATCAATATTTGAGACGGTTGGGTTATTGCAAAGGATAGATACTCCGTTACTTGTTCTTTTGTAAGCGGTTTTATTTCTTTTCCTTTTTCGGCGGCTATTTGGCTTTTTAATTCCATTTTCCGCTTTTCGAGTTCTTTTAACCGTTGTTTGCTTGTTTCGGAATAAAATCCGTCTTCTACGGCGGCAAGTAAGTTAGACAGTGAATTTTCTACTTTGGATAATTCTTTCTGTGCAATGCGTAGAGTCGAGTTGTCGTTAAGATTGCCGTTGTAAGTTTCGAGTATTTTATTTACAAGCAATTCGAAATTATCTTTTTCGGACAATATGTTTTCAAGGGCTTTTGTGATTGCTTGCTCTAAAACGTCTTTTTGGAAAGTACGGCTTTGCTTGCAAGGTTCTGTCTTCGGGCATTTGTAATATCTGTACATTTTGCCGGATTTCGATTCGCCCGTAAATGAAGTCATACGCCGTCCGCAATAGCCGCAAAAGACTTTTCCTTTGAGCATATAGTTAATATTGTTTTGCGGATGCTTGCCGTATTTATTTGCGTCTATTCGAGCTTTCACGATGTTATATATTTCCATAGGCACGATAGGCGGGTAGATTTTATCGTAGACGCAACCGTGTATTCTATATATTCCCGTATACTTTTCTTGCCGTAAAATATGATATATGGTATCTTTGCGGAAACGTCTGCCGCGATTGAGAATATTGCGTTCATTCAGTTCTTTCGCTATATCGATAGGATTTTTGCCGCCTGCATATTCGGAAAAAATCTCTTTGACGATAGGAGCTTCTTCTTCGTTTATGACGACCTTAGTCGCTATTTGTACTTGTTTGCCGTTTTCTTCGCCGAAAATATGCTTTAACGCCCAACCGTAATTTATAATACCGCCTATATGATTGCCTTTTAAGCGCGTTTCGTTCATACCGCGCTTGGTCTTTTGCGAAAGTTCTTCGGAATAGTATTGGTTCATGCCTTCAAGGAGCGATTCCAAGAGTATGCCTTCGGGCGAGTCTGGAATATTCTCCATAACCGATACTATTTTTATTCCGTTGTCTTTTAAGTGCTTGCGGTGAATAGCCATTTCGTACTTGTTTCGGCTGAACCTATCGAGCTTGTAAACGAGAACGACATCCCACTCTTTTTTGTCGCTGTCTTTCATCATTTGTTGAAAACCGTCGCGATTGTCGTTCGTGCCGGACATAGCTTTATCTATGTATGTAGCAACAATCTCTATATCGTTTTTTGCGGCGTAATCTTCAATAACTCTGAACTGCCCGTCGATAGACTGTTCATTTTGCCGGTCGCAGGAATATCTTCCGTACTTTGCAGCTTTTAACATTTGCTTTTCTCCTTATACAATAGATTTTGAAAGCAGTATAAAGCTCAAACTCGAAAGGTTTTTTCGACTTTGAAAAACTTTTTTACTTTCTTAAATTCGTCTTTCGACAAAAAAACGAAAGGTCCGAAAATGTTTTTGCTGTGAATTTGTTTATTTGTATATATAGTCAACCCGTCAAAGAAAAAGCG
>DBEXQE010000064.1:0-2963 GCA_048167245.1 Christensenellales bacterium
GTGATTATTAATAATTTTTGCCGGTTTACGATGTTTTCGTAATAAATTTGTTATTACCCCAAATCTCCTATGAACAACACCGAAACACCTTTTTTTATTTCTTATTTTCTTCCTCGTTCAGAAGTTCGTTGCTGAGTTCTATTATGCGCCGACCGTACTTTTTCTTGTTGGCTTTGAGAACGGCTTTATAAACGGGATACGCGACGGCGGCTATGCCTATGCCGACAACGCCCACGACTATCCCCCAGATAAGCACGTTCCATTCGAGCACCATGGTCATGCCCACGCCCATAACGAGAACGCCGATAATACCGATCGTAAGTCCGAAGATAAACGGCGGTCGCGTTACGCGCTTATTAAGTTCGCGCAGATCTTCGAGTTTGTCCGCTTTTTTCCCGTCAGGCATATATTGCTTTTTAATGCTTTCTATCTCGCGCCTTTCGTCTTCGGTAGGCGCGGAATAAACGTAATCGAATTTGTCGTTACCGTCCATTTTTCGGAATTCTCCTTTCCAAATCAAAAAAAATTCATTCGGACTTTTTCAGCGTAACGGTGAACGTCGTGCCTTTGCCGACTTCGCTGTTTACGGCGATCGTTCCGCCGATAACGTCTATCACTTTTTTCACGAGCGCAAGCCCGAGTCCGTTGCCTTCCTGCGTGTGGGAAGTGTCGCCCTGATAAAACTTTTCGAATATGCGCTTGCCCGTTTCCGACGAGATCCCGCAACCCGTGTCGGATATTTTAACCACCGCTTTGCCGTTCTCGCTTTTCAGCGAAACGCTTATTTTCCCGCTTTCGGTGAACTTGACGGCGTTCGACAACAGGTTGTTCCAGACCAATTCGAGATACGACGGCAACGACTCGACCACGACGCCGTCGTCCAGATCGCAATCAAGTTCGAGTCCCTTGCTCTCGATCGCATCTTCGAAATCGAGCACCGTTTCCGCGAGCGATTCGGTAAGGTCGAATTTTTCGTACTCGCCGTTTATTTCCCTGTTTTCAAGCTTGTTGAGTTTCAGGATATTCGTAATTAGCGCGGTCAATTTCTTCGACGCGTTCATAAGCGTTTTGGCGTATTTGATACGCGTCTGCCCGTCGAGATCTTTGCTCTGCAACGACGCGGCGTAATTCTGAATAACGGCAAGCGGCGTCTTGATCTCGTGGGACACGTTCGAAATAAAATCGGTGTGCAAAACTTCCGTGCGCGACAGCTCCGCCGCCATCTTGTTCAGATTTTCCATGATATGATCGTATTCGTCGTAGCGGTTTATAGGATGTCTTATATCGAGCCGGACCGAAAAATCCCCAGCGGCGATCCTGTCGGTCGCGTCGAGTATTTTCCGAACGGGCTTGTCGATCGTATACCGCCTGCGGAAATAATCTATAACGGAACAGGCGGCGGCAAACACGATAATGACCGAAAGCATCACGCCCGCGATAACGGCTTTGTTTCCGCTATACGCTTTTTCCACCGCGGCGTAAACTTCGACGGCGACCGAAACGAAGATCATTACCGTAACGAATAATATCGCCGCTCCTTTGAGCGTCGTATTACGCTTTTTACGGTTTTTCATTTGAGTACCGCCTTGTATCCGAGCCCGTGGACCGTCGCGATCTCAAAGCCGTCGCAAGCCGCCGTCTTTTCGCGCAGTTTTACGATATATACGTCCACGGTGCGCGAAGTCGCGGAACTGTCGTAGTCCCAGAATTCGTCCATGAGTTGCGAGCGCGTAAACGTTCTTTTCGGGAACGAGAGCAATTTGAAAAGCAGGTCGAATTCTCTGACCGTAAGATTCAGTTCCTTTCCGTCCACGTACGCCGTGTGCTCGTCCTTGCTCATGCGCAGATTGCCCGCCACAAGCTCGCGACTGCGCTCTATGTTCGCCCTGCGCAAAAGCGCGCCGACGCGAAGCATAAGCAGGTCGCAATCGAACGGCTTTACTACGTAATCGTCTATGCCTATCTTGTAGCCGAGCTGTTTCGACGGCTTGTCGTCGAGCGCCGTCATAAATAAAATAGGTATCCGATCGTCGCGCTCCCGAACTTTCGTCGCAAAAGCGAACCCGTCAAGCTCCGGCATCATAACGTCGCTTACGATCAGATCGAAATTTTCGTTTTCCGTCGCTTCCAGAGCTTCTTTCCCGTTCGCGCACGACTTGCACGCATACCCGCTATCGCTCAGATACGAACACACCAAAGCGTTCAGTGATCTGTCGTCTTCGACTACAAGGATCTTGATCATAACCGCTCCGCTCCTTTTATCGTCTTAATTATAATACCCGCTTATTTGCGAATTACTAAAAAATTGTTAAAATTTTGTTAAACCTATCATATTGCGCCCGCGACGAAATAAGCATTTATATATCGATCAAAATATCAAACAGCTTTTTCAAACCTTCGAAATTAAACTCCTCTTTAACTGCATCGAATAAGTACGGCAATGCCAAAATCGTACCGTCGATCGTTTCGTTAAAAGGTTTTACGCTAAATTTAGGCTTCAAAACATTTACAACGACAAGTTTATCCGCTTGCGTCAACTTCATTTTACGCCTTATATTGGAAATTCGACTGCTTAAACCGGGATCAAAGCTACCGTTCCAATTTTTATAATCGAAATATACGTTTTTGATTTTGCCGTCGAATTTCTCATAATTTATCATCGGTAAATTTTGAAATTTAAGATCCAGAATATCCAGCAACTTTTTTTCTATTATGAATTTTCCGACGACTTCACCCAACGCCCCTTGATAAATCGATTTCAAAATACTGTACGACAGCATAAATTTACGTGGCTCGAAATAAACCGCATATCCGTTTTCATTAAAATATTTCCTGACGCCGGGTATTTTCAACATATCCGGCAATAAAACGTCATACGCGCTGATACACCTGTATCCCGATTGTTTGATAAAAGAATATCGCGGCTTATTTTTCGTCCCGTCTTTATGTCGGTCATCATTTAT
>DBEXQE010000065.1:0-7312 GCA_048167245.1 Christensenellales bacterium
CATTGCTTGGTTCAACGATTTCGATCAGGTGCAATGCCGTAAAGACACGGGACTCGTTTCCGACGTATTTTCAAAAAAAGTGTTATCGAATTTGCCCGAGAGCCGCAGTGCCGTCGGGCATGTTCGTTATTCTACGACGGGACAGAACAACGCCGAGAATACTCAGCCAATCGTTACGGGTCATGCGAAAGTTACTCTCGCGCTCGCGCATAACGGCAACATTACGAATGCCGCGGCGATAAGAAACAAGATGATCTACGAGAGCGGCAGAGTTTTCCACACGACCAACGATACCGAGATACTCAACAAACTCATAGTCGACGGCTTCATCAAGGAAAAGAACATAGAAAAAGCCGTTTTCGACCTTTTGGACGAAGTGGAAGGCGCGTATTCGGTAGTGGTGCTGACGGCGGACAAGCTGATAGCGCTGCGGGACAAGAACGGTTTCCGTCCGCTTTGCATGGGCAGGAAAGGGAGCGCGACCGTTTTCGCTTCGGAGAGTTGCGCGCTCGACTCGATAGGCGCGGAATTCGTGCGCGACGTTAAGCCCGGAGAACTGATAAGCGTAGATATAAACGGCAAGCAAACGATCATGCAACACGACCTTGACGGCGTGAAGCGCGGTCATTGCGTATTCGAATACATATATTTCGCGCGTCCCGACAGCGTTATCGACTCGCAGAGCGTATATAACTCAAGGCTCGAAATGGGCAGGGCGCTCGCGCGGCAGGTAAAGACCGACGCGGATATAGTTTGCGGCGTTCCCGATTCGGGTCTCGACGCGGCTTTCGGTTACCATTTGGAATCGGGTATCCCGTACGGTCCCGCATTCGTGAAAAACAGATACGTCGGGCGCAGTTTCATAGTTCCCGATCAGATTTCGCGCGAGAACACGGTCAACGTAAAATTAAATCCTTTGCGCGCGTCGATAGACGGCAAAAGGGTCGTTCTCGTCGACGATTCGATAGTCCGCGGTACGACTTGCGCGCGCACGATAAAGGCGTTGAAAAACGCGGGCGCAAAGGAAGTTCATATGCGCATTTCCGCGCCGCCGTTTCGATACGAATGCTTTTTCGGTACAGATATAGACTCGCGCGAAAATCTTATAGCCAACAAGCACGATATCGAAGAGATCCGCAGGATAATAGGCGCCGACAGCCTGGAATATTTGTCCGTCGAGAATTTGCGCGCCATATTCAAGGGCAGAGAGAACGATTTCTGCACGGGCTGTTTCACGGGCGATTATCCGATAACCGTAAACGCCGACGGCGACAAGAGTAAGTTCGACGATTAAAATAAAATCCACTCGTAAGGAGATTTTACATGAAAGCATACCTGATACTTGAAAACGGGACTGTTTTCGAAGGCGCGAGCATAGGCGCGCCGGGCGAAAGCATAGGCGAAGTCGTTTTCACGACCGCAATGGTCGGCTATATGGAAACGATCACCGACCCGAGCTATTACGGTCAGATAGTAACGCAGACGTTTCCGCTTATCGGCAACTACGGCGCGATAAAAACCGATTCCGAGAGCGGCAGACCCGAGCTTGCGGGCTACATAGTGCGAGAGCTTTGTCCCGACGGAAGTAACTTCCGCAAGGAAGAAGAACTCGACGAGTTCTTGAAGCGTAGCGGCGTGGTCGGAATAAGCGGCGTGGATACGCGCGCGCTGACAAGGATCATTCGCGAAAGCGGCGTTATGAACGGTATGATCTCTCCGAGCAAAAGCAAACTTCCCGAGAAGATCGAAAAACTCAAAAAGTACAAAGTCGAAAAAGCCGTCGAGAACACGTCTTCGAAAAGCGTTCACGTTATGAACGAGAACGGCGCTTATCGCGTTGTTTTGTGGGATTTCGGCGCAAAGGCGAATATAGAAAGAGAGCTTATAAAGCGGAACTGCACGGTGATCCGAGTTCCGTATTCGGCGACCGCGGAAGAGATCCTTTCGCATCGTCCCGACGGACTTATGCTCAGTAACGGCGGCGGAAACCCCGCGGACAATACGGGCATAGTGAGCGAGCTGAAAAAACTTCTCGCCGCAAAAGTGCCTACGTTCGGCATATGTTTAGGGCATCAGCTTTTGGCGCTCGCCATGGGCGGCAAGACGGTCAAGCTGAAATACGGACACCGCGGCGCAAATCAGCCCGTAAAAGACTTAAAGACGGGCAAGGTTTTCATAACGAGTCAGAACCACGGCTATGCGGTAGACGAAAAGTCTTTAAGAACCGCCGACGCCGAAATAAGATTTACGAACGCGAACGACTCGACTTGCGAGGGCGTAGACTATAAAAACGTTCCCGCTTTCTCGGTCCAGTTCCACCCCGAAGCGTGCGGCGGACCGGAAGACACGGAGTTTTTGTTCGACCGATTTACGGCGCTCATGGAGGAAAATAAAAATGCCTAAGTATAAAGACGTCAAAAAAGTTCTGGTAATAGGCTCGGGACCGATCACGATAGGTCAGGCCGCCGAATTCGACTACGCGGGTACTCAGGCGTGCAGAACGCTCAAAGCCGAAGGCATAGAAGTCGTTCTCGTCAACTCCAACCCCGCGACTATAATGACTGATAAAGCCATGGCGGATCAGATATATATAGAGCCGCTCACGGTGCCTACTTTGGAGAGGATCATAGATCTCGAAAAGCCCGACAGCATTCTGCCGGGACTCGGCGGACAGACGGGGCTTACGCTTTCGATGCAACTTACCCGCAGCGGATTTTTGGCGAGCCGCGGCGTAAGACTTCTCGGCATGAAAGTCGAAACGATAGACAAAGCCGAAGACAGGCAGATGTTCAAGGACACTATGGAGAGCATAGGTCAGCCCTGCATACCGTCGCTTGTCGTGAACGACGTGGAATCGGCAGTTAAGTTCGCGGAAAAAATAGGGTATCCCGTTATAGTGCGTCCCGCGTTTACGCTCGGCGGCGCCGGCGGCGGACTCGCTTCGACGGAAGCGGAACTCAGAGAAATAGCGAAAGGCGGTCTCGAACTTTCGCCGATAACGCAAGTGCTTATCGAAAAGAGCATTTACGGCTGGAAAGAGATAGAATTCGAAGTCATGCGCGACAGCGTGGGAAACGTTATAGCGATCTGCTCGATGGAAAATCTCGATCCCGTCGGGATCCATACGGGCGACAGCATAGTCGTTGCGCCGACAGTAACGCTTGCTAACAAAGAGTTTCAGATGTTGCGCTCGGCGGCTCTGAACATAATAACCGCGCTCGGCGTGGAAGGCGGTTGCAACGTTCAGTTCGCGCTCAGACCCGACAGCATGGAATACGCCGTTATAGAAGTCAATCCGCGCGTGAGCCGTTCGTCGGCGCTCGCAAGCAAGGCTACGGGTTACCCGATAGCAAAGGTGGCTACTCTCGTGGCTCTCGGATACACGCTCGACGAAATACCGAACGCCGTTACGAAAAAGACCTGCGCATGCTTCGAGCCTACCGTCGACTATATAGTCGTAAAACTGCCGAAGTGGCCGTTCGATAAATTCGTATACGCAAAGAGAACGCTCGGCACGCAGATGAAAGCGACGGGCGAAGTCATGGCGATAGCTCCCGGGTTCGAAATGGGGCTTATGAAAGCCGTTCGCGGCGCGGAAGGAACGGAATCGCTTTCGTTCTCGAAGTTCAAGGACTATACGGACGAGCAGATTAGAGCCGAACTCATGCCCGCGCAGGACTTCCGTATCTTCATTTTGTTCGAAGCGTTGAAGCGCGGAATGAGCGTGGACGAGATCTCGAAGATCACGTATATAGACAAATGGTTCTTAAATAAGATCAAAAATCTCGTCGATTACGAAAAGAGAATTTCGAACGGATTTACGAAAGAACAGTACTTGGAAGGCAAAAAGCTCGGATATACCGACCGCGCGATCGAAAAGCTGTCGGGGCAGAAAGTAACGAAGCGCAGAAAAGCCGTTTACAAAATGGTCGACACGTGCGGAGCCGAGTTCAAAGCCGAAACGCCGTACTTCTATTCGACTTACGACGACGAAAACGAAGCGCTCGAATTCAAAGCCGAGCATGCGAGCGGCAAAAAGCGCATCATAGTTTTCGGATCGGGTCCGATAAGAATAGGTCAGGGCATAGAATTCGACTACGCGTCCGTTCATTGCGTTTGGGCGCTCAAAGAAGCGGGCTACGAAGTCATAATCGTCAACAACAACCCCGAAACGGTTTCGACCGACTTCGACACGGCTGACAGGCTTTATTTCGAGCCGCTGACTCCCGAAGACGTTGACAACATAATAGCTACCGAAAAGCCGTACGGCGCGGTCGTAGCGTTCGGCGGTCAGACGGCTATAAAGCTCACGAGCCATCTCGACGAAATGGGCGTTAAAATTCTCGGAACGCCCGCGGACAGCATAGACAGAGCCGAAGACAGGGAGAGATTCGACGAGCTTTTGGAATCGTTGGGGATCATGCGTCCGAAAGGAACGACCGTGAAAACGACCGAAGAAGCGTTGAAAGCGGGCAACGAACTCGGATATCCCGTTCTCATGCGCCCGAGCTACGTTCTCGGCGGTCAGAACATGATTATAGCGTTCTCCGACAGCGATATAATCGAGTACATGGATATCATATTGCAACAGAACCCCGACAACATTATACTTATCGACAAGTATATGATGGGTACGGAGATCGAAGTAGACGCGATATGCGACGGCGAAGACATTCTCATTCCGGGCATAATGGAGCATATAGAGCGCGCGGGAATTCACAGCGGCGACAGCATAGCGGTTTATCCGTCGCACAACATAACCGACGTGCATAAGGAAAAGATAGTCGAGTATACCGCAAAGCTCGCGACGGCGCTTCAAACGAAAGGGCTCGTGAATATTCAGTACATTATCTGCGGCGGGGAGATATATGTAATAGAAGTGAACCCGCGCTCGTCGAGAACGATCCCGTACATATCGAAAGTTACGGGAGTGCCGATGATCGCGCTCGCCACTCAGTGCATGCTCGGCAAAAAGCTGAAAAAGCTCGGCTACGGCACGGGGCTTTATCCGAATTCGCCGTACACGGCGGTCAAAGTTCCGATTTTCAGTTTCGAGAAACTGACGGATCTGGATACGCACTTGGGACCCGAAATGAAGTCTACCGGCGAAGTTCTCGGCATAGGCAAAAAACTCGACGAAGCGCTCTACAAGGGGCTTGTGGCGGCGGGTTACAGAATGAAACGCGACGGCGGTATACTTATTACCGTGCGCGACGCGGATAAACACGAAGTGGCTCAGCTTGCGAAAAAGTACGCCGAACTCGGCTTCAAGATCTACTCCACGGCGGGGACTGCGGCTGTCATACGCAAGAGCGGTATTCCGTGCGAAGTGGTAAAGAAGATAAGCGAGTCGAAAGACGACAACACGATGACGCTTCTGAACAGCGGAAAAATAGATCTGTTCGTTTCGACTTCCACGAAAGGCAGGATACCTTCGCAGGACGACGTCAAGTTGCGCCGTCGCGCCGTGGCTTTGGCTATCCCGTGCCTTACGGCGATAGACACCGCCGACGCGCTCGCGTTCTCGCTCAAATCGCGCTATTCTCAGCTCAATACCGAGCTTGTGGATATAAATAAAATGAGAACCGAAAAACAGCGTCTTGAATTCATCAAGATGCAGGGCGCGGGCAACGACTATATTTACGTTGACTGTTTCAAGTCGCCCGTTACGAATATGGAATCCGTTGCGGTCAATCTGTCGGACAGAAATTTCGGCGTGGGCGGCGACGGCGTCGTATTCATTTATCCGTCGGACAAAGCCGACGCGCAGATGAGAATGTTCAATGCGGACGGCACCGAAGGCATGATGTGCGGCAACGCCATACGTTGCGTGGCAAAATACCTTTACGATTACGGAAAGATAGCAAAAGACAGACGCGAGATAACGATAGACACGAAAAGCGGCATAAAGAAATTGCAACTGTTCGTTCGCGGCGGAGTGGTCAATTCCGCGAAAGTCGATATGGGCGCGCCGATCCTGAAACCGGATCTTATTCCCGTGGCTTTGGACGGCGAAAACGTGATAAATCGCGAAGTAGAGCTTAGCGGCAAAAAGTACGCAATAACCTGCGTTTCGATGGGCAATCCGCACTGCGTCATATTCGTGGACGACGTGAACGCGACGGACGTCGAGAAGATAGGCAAGAAGATAGAAGTGGACCCGCTGTTCCCGCAGAGAGTAAACGTGGAATTCGTTCAGGTCATCGACCCTACGTATATAAGGATGCGCGTGTGGGAGCGCGGCAGCGGCGAAACGAAGGCTTGCGGCACGGGCGCTTGCGCGAGCGTGGTCGCATGCGTGCTTAACGGCAAATGCGAAAAGGGACGCGACGTAACCGTCAAACTTTTGGGCGGCGAACTCGTGGTAAACTATAACGACGAAACCGTTTACATGACGGGCGAAGCGTGCGAAGTATTCAAAGGAGAAGTCAGGTTATGATAAAATACATATTCGTAACGGGCGGCGTAGTGTCCGGGCTCGGCAAAGGCATAACGGCGGCAAGTCTCGGAATGATGCTGAAAGCCAAGGGGCTTAAAGTCATAGCGCAGAAACTCGACCCGTATATAAATATGGACCCCGGCACGATGAGTCCGTATCAGCACGGCGAAGTTTTCGTAACCGAAGACGGCGCGGAAACCGATCTGGATCTGGGGCATTACGAGCGTTTCATTGACGAAAACCTGAATAAATTTTCGAACCTTACGACGGGTAAGGTATACTTCAACGTACTCGAAAACGAGCGCAAGGGCATATACAACGGCGAGACGGTTCAGGTCATTCCGCACATAACGAACGAGATCAAAAAGTTTATATATTCGGTCGGCAAAAAGGGCAACGCCGACGTGGTAATAACCGAGATAGGCGGCACTACGGGCGATATAGAGAGCTTGCCTTACTTGGAAGCGATCCGTCAGGTCGCCAACGAAGTGGGCAGGGATAACTGTCTGTTCATTCACGTTACGCTCGCGCCCGTTATACAGTCGCTCGGCGAAATGAAGTAGAAGCCGACTCACCACAGCGGAAAAGAATTACGCGCGATAGGTATCCTGCCCGACATAATAGTCCTGCGCTGCGACAGAGCCGTCGACGAAAGCACGAGAAGAAAGATCTCGATGTTCTGCAACGTGGCTCCCGACTGCGTTATAGAGAACAGCGACGTTTCGCTTTTGTACGAAGCGCCGATCATGCTCGAAAAGAGCAATTTCACGAAGATAGTTTCGCGCGAGCTTTCGCTCCCGGACAACGAACCCGATCTTACGCAGTGGCAGAAAATGCTCGTAAAAGCGCATAAGCGCGACAAGTCGGTAACTA
>DBEXQE010000066.1:0-1607 GCA_048167245.1 Christensenellales bacterium
ACTCATAAACGATAAGAAATAAGAATAAAACGCGTGTACAATTAGAATATCCGAAGTATTAATATTATATAGGGGGATATTCCGATGAGAATATTGGTTTATGACGGACCTGAAAAGTTACACGTCGAAGAAGTAGCCGATTACGGAAAGATCGGCGACGAAGAAGTGCGTATAAAAACGCTTTATTCGGGCGTAAGCCACGGTACGGAAATGGCGATCTACCGCGGCATTGCGCCTTTTTTCAACCGCGAGCAGGACGGTGCGACGCGTCTGTTCAAGGACGCCGCAAAGAACAGGCACGAGTGGAAATATCCCATACGCAGTAACGACGACGGCGTGTGGTATATGGGGTACAGCAACGTCGGCGAGATAACGGAAACGGGAAAAAACGTAAAAAATCTGAAAGTCGGCGATATAGTCCATACTTCCGCGCCGCATCAGTCTATGGTCGTTACGCACTGTTCGGTGTGCGATATTCTGCCGCGGGGCTTAAAGCCCGAGTACGGCGTTTTTTGGACTAATCTCGTAACGGCTTACAACGGTATTTTGGATACGCGGATAAAACTCGGCGACGTCGTGGTCGTTTTCGGATTGGGCGTTTTGGGGCAAATGGTCGTTCAGCTTGCCAAAATGAACGGCGCATTCACCGTAATAGGGGTGGATAAGATAAAATCGCGTCTTAAAATCGCAAAGGAAAACGGCGCGGATCACGTTTTCGACTCAGACGAAATAAAAGATATCGCGCTCGAAGTCAGAAAGCTCACGAACGGCAAAGGTCCCGACAGCGTAATAGAAGTCAGCGGAAACAGTTACGCTCTGAACGAAGCCGTGCGCACGGCGGCGTACGAAGGCAACATAACGGTCATAAGTTGGTATCAGGGCGAAATGAAAGGACTTTATTTTGCGGAAGAATTTCACCATAACCGCCCGAATATCAAAGTTTCGCATACGACCGCGATAGACAAGAACATTTCCAATACCTGGGATATGGAGCGCAGGACGAAAGCGTGCCGCGAACTTATAGGACGAATGAAATTCGACAATATGGTCGGCGGTATGTTCGATTACGAAAACGCGGCGGACGGATACAAAGCCATAAACGACAAAAAGGATATTTTACAGGTCATTTTCAAATATTGAATATCGGGGGTGAAACAAGATGAGAATAGGTATTATAGGTTGCGGAGCCGTGGCGCGTAACCGTCAGGTTCCGGAGTTTGCCGAAAACGAGTTCTGCGAGATAGGCGGATTTTACGATGTAAATCCGATAAGAAGCAAGGAAATGAGCGAAAAATACGGCGGCAAAGCGTTTGCTTCCGCAGAAGAAATGTTTGCCGACGGTTCGATAGATTCCGTGAGTATCTGCTCGGCTAATAAATTTCACTGCGAACAGACCATAAACGCGCTGACTGCGGGAAAAAACGTTTTATGCGAAAAGCCTATGGCTTTGACTTCCGCGGAATGTGAAAAGATGATCTCCGCCGAACGGTTAAGCGGTAAAAAACTCATGATAGCGCAAAGTCAGCGTTACGACCCCGCGCATATGTTGGCGAAAGAGATCCTTTCGCGCGGCGAACTCGGAAAAGTGGTGTCTTTCAGAACGGAGT
>DBEXQE010000067.1:0-6742 GCA_048167245.1 Christensenellales bacterium
GTCTTTCCACATTTGTCTTAATTGTTTGCTTGTTAAGTTTTTCATTTTAAGGCATATCTCCATATAGTTTTAACGTTTTAATATTCTCGAAAGTGCAGTCGCCCGTCAGACGGGCAACAGGCGGCAAGTAGGCGACGGGAATTTATTTACCGCATAAATGACCAAGCCGACTTGCCGCACGTAGCCCGTATCACGGGATGAATGCGCTTTCGGTTATTATTTCGTATATTTCGTCCACGTCTTTCGCAAGATAGTCGGGTTTATACTCGTCGAACTCGCCCTTTGCCGCAAAGCCGTAAGTTACTCCGATAACGTCCACGCCCGCCGCGCGAGCCGACAGAACGTCGTATTTCCGATCGCCTATCATGACCGCGTTATCCGAAACTTTCGCTTTGAGTATGAGTTCGCTCTTGTCGCTCCCGTGCGACTCTTTTTCGGGTCCCGCTATTATCTCGAAATATTTCGCGATACCCAAATGCTTAAACAGCGGGATAAGAAATTCGTGCGGTTTGGAACTTGCCGCGCTTATCTTTACGCCCGCGCGTTTCAATCTTTCGAACAGCTCGGGATAGCCGTCGAACAGCCTGCATTCGTAAAGTCCTTTTTCGCCGTAACTCTCGCGGTAAATATCTATTCCGCGCAAAGCGTCTTTTTCCGAGTAGCCCGCTATCTTCGTAAAGCCGTCGAACAGCGACGGTCCCATAAACAGTCTTATTTTTTCTTCCGGAAGCGGCGGCTTGCCCATTTTCGCTATGGTTTCTCTGAGCGTGCCGAACACGCCTTGCGACGAATCTATGAGCGTGCCGTCCACGTCGAATATTGCATTGTCGTACATTGGTGTTTCCTTATTTGTTGCCGTAAGTTTTGTTTACGCCGCTGTTTAAGCTCGTGAATTTGAAATTCGGAAGCAATTTGCGCAAGGACGCGTTGTTGCCCGTGAACTCGTCGAGCGGAGTTTCCGAGCCGAGAACGAGTTTTACTTCGCGCCCGTTCTTTTTCGCCGCGGCTTTCGCTTTTTTCGCGATATCGAAGTAACAAACGGGTTCGTCGGGAACGGCATTGTACTGTCCTTTCGGGAAGTGGTTATCGAGAAAAGCGGCGATGATTTTCAGCGCGTCGGCTATATAAAGCGCCGAAATGCGCCTGTCGGACGCGATATGCACTTCTTTTTTGCGTTTTACGCCGTCGATTATCTGCATAACGGGATTTGCGGCGGGATCGGCGCCCGGTCCGTAAACGTTGAAAAATCTCAGTACGGTGCTGATCTTATCCTTGCTCGCCAACAGATTTATAAGGTACTGCCCGAGTCCGTAACCGTCGGTCGGGACGCTCTTCCCGAAGTCGCTTTCGCTCGCGTTCGCTATTCCGCCCGCGCGATCGAGATCCGCCGCGTCGCCCGCGACTATGAGCTTCCTTACTCCGTTGACTATCGCCGCGTACTGAATGTTTTTGAAGTACACGAGATTTTCCGAATCTATCCCGTCGCCCTTGTACCGCTCCGATTTCGCCGCGAGATGAACTACCGCGTCGAACGATCTGCCCTTGAACCAATGGCTGATCTGCTCGTATTTATTCAGATCCATTTCTTCCGCGGTCGGCGCGATTATATCGTACTTGCCGCCGTATTCCTTTATAAAGCTCTTGCCGAGAAATCCGCTTCCGCCGGTCAATAATATTCTCATAGTGTGCGACTTTTCTCCTTATATAATAAGTATTTTTTTGAAAGCGCAGTCGCGCCGCAGACGGGCAACAGTTGACGCGCAAGCGAGCGAGTGTACTTCGGCGTACTCGACCGAGCGAGCGCGGCAAACGTAGCCCGTATACGGTGATGAATGCGCTTTCAACGCTTAAAACTATCTTTCAACCCTACTATTCTATTGAAAACATTCCCGTCGGACTTTATATCGCGAACGAAATAGCCCTGACGCAGGAACTGAAAACTGTCGCCCTTTGCGGCCGTTTCCAGAATTCTTTCGCCCTTTGCCGCGCAGACTTTCAGCGAATCCGCGTTGAGCCTTTCGGAAAAGTCCTTGCCCGTCTTGTCGTCGTCGAGCAGATAATCGTACAGCCGCGCCGTAAGGTCTATGCAATCTCTCGCGTTTACCCAATGGATAACGCCTTTAACCTTTATCCCGCTGTTGTCCTGCCCCGACTTCGTGCCTTCGACGATCTCGGCGTAGACTTTTACGGGTTCGCCGTTTTCGTCTTTGTCGCAACCCGTGCAACGTATTATATACGCGCTTTTAAGGCGCACCGTTCCGCCGAGCGTTAGACGCTTGTACTTCGGCGGCGGGTCTAAACTGAAATCGCTCTTTTCGATATACAGCGAATTCGAAAAACTTATCTCGCGTTTTTTCTCTTCTTCGCCCAAGTTGTACGAAAATTCGAGCCGTTCCGAAAAACCGTCGTCGCGGTTCGTGATGACGAGTTCGAGCGGTTCGAGCACGACCATCGCGCGCGCCGCGGATAAATTCAGTTCTTCGCGGATACAGCTTTCGAGCTGTCCCGTTTCGACTTCGCTGTTCGCTTTGGCAACGCCTATTCTGTCGCAGAACTCGCGTATCGACGACGGCGTGTATCCCCTGCGCCTTAATCCCGCGAGCGTGGGCATTCTCGGATCGTCCCAACCGTCGACGAACTTTTCGTCCACGAGCTTTTTAAGGTACCGCTTGCTCATTATCGTGCGCTCCACGTTGAGCCTTGCAAACTCGTACTGATGCGGGCGCGCGCCGTCCCAACAGTTGTCGAGCACCCAATCGTAAAGCGGGCGGTGATCTTCGAATTCGAGCGTGCATATGCTGTGCGTTATGCCTTCGACCGCGTCTTCTATCGGGTGCGCGAAATCGTACATCGGATAAATGTTCCACTTGTCTTTCTGCCTGTGGTGGTGCGCTTTCAGCACGCGGTAGATTATCGGGTCGCGCATGTTCATGTTAGGCGATGCCATGTCTATTTTCGCGCGCAGAACGAGTTCGCCGTCCGCAACTTTCCCGTCTTTCATATCCGAAAAAAGTTTCAGATTTTCTTTCACGGGGCGGTTGCGGTTTTTGCTCTCCTTGCCCTTTTCTGTAAGCGTGCCGCGCATTTCGCGCATCTGCTCCGCCGTAACGTCGTCAACGTACGCAAGCCCTTTTTCGATCAGCTTTACGGCACATTCGTACATAGTTTCGAAATAGTCCGACGCAAACAGGACTTCGCCGTCCGCGCCGAGCCATTTTACGTCCGCGACTATGGATTCGACGAATTCGTCGTCTTCCTTTACGGGGTTCGTGTCGTCGAAGCGCAGGTTGAACTTGCCGCCGTACTTCTTCGCAAGGCCGTAATTCAAGCATATTGACTTCGCGTGTCCTATATGCAGATATCCGTTGGGTTCGGGCGGAAAACGCGTCGCTATCTCGGGCGTCTTGCCGCTTTTCATATCGCTCTCGATGATTTCTTCCAAAAAGTTACCCATGATCAAAACAAGCCCTTTATAATTCCGTTTTCTATGCTCATATTTTCGGCGTTCGGAACCCTGCCGAGCCCCGGCATAAGCAGTATATCGCCCGCGATAGCCACCAAAAAGCCCGCGCCCGCACGCAAGCGGATATCCTTTACCGTTACGGTAAAGCCCGTAGGACGACCGACGAGCGCCGCGTTGTCGGACAGCGAGTACTGAGTTTTCGCGACGCACACGGGCAGATCTCCTAAGCCCGCGGCAGTCAGTTCTTCTATCGCCTTTTGCGCTTTCGGCTCGAACTTCACGCCGTCCGCGCCGTAAACGCGCTTTGCTATCTTCTCGATTTTCTTATCTATCGGATCGGTAAGTTCGTACGCGTATTTAAGCTCGCTCTTTTTCTCGCACAGCGCGATAACTTCTCTTGCGAGCGCTCTCGCCCCGGAGCCGCCTTCGCCGTGAGCCGTACAGCAAACGGCTTTTACGCCGTACTTTCCGCAGGCTTTCTCGACGAACTCGATCTCGTCGTCCGTATCGGTCGCAAAGCGGTTGATCGCCACGACGCACGGCATGTTAAATATGCCCGTTACGTTCTCTATATGCTTTTGCAGGTTGGGCAAGCCGTTTTCGAGAGCCTTGTCGTCGCGCTCGGAAAAATCTTTCTTCTTCCCGCCCGCGCATTTCAGCGCGCGGACCGTGGCTACTATCACGACAGCCGACGGACTGATACCAGCCGTGCGGCACTTGATGTCGAGAAATTTCTCCGCGCCGAGATCCGCGCCGAAGCCCGCTTCGGTTACCACGTAATCGCCGTAGTACATTGCCGTTTTCGTGGCTATAACGCTGTTGCACCCGTGCGCTATGTTTGCGAACGGTCCGCCGTGGACGAACGCGGGAGTTCCCGCAAGCGTTTGCACGAGATTAGGCTTTATCGCGTCTTTTAAGAGTATCGCCATAGCTTCGTGAGCTTTCAGGTCTTTCGCCGTTACGTTTTCGCCGTCGTAATTCTTGCCGATAACTATCCTGCCGAGCCGCTCTTTAAGGTCTTTTTCGTCCTTGCTCAGGCACAGCACAGCCATGATCTCGCTCGCCGCAGTAATGTCGAAACCGTCTTCGCGCGCGCAGTACCCGAGCCCCGAAACTATGCTTCTCAAAGCTCTGTCGTTCACGTCCTGACACCTGCGCCAGCCGACCGTCTTTATTCTCAGCGCGTTGCCCCAATAGATATGATTGTCGATCATTGCCGACAAAAGGTTATTCGCCGCCGTTATCGCGTGCAGATCTCCCGTGAAGTGCAGATTGATATCTTCCATAGGAGCGATCTGTACCATGCCGCCGCCCGTGGCTCCGCCCTTCATGCCGAACACGGGACCCAAAGACGGTTCGCGCAAAGCGAGCGCGACTTTCTTGTTTTCGAGCCGCATTGCGTCCGCGAGCCCTATGCTGACCGTCGTTTTGCCTTCGCCCGCCGCCGTCGGATTTATAGCCGTTACGAGAACGACTTTGCCTTTGCCGCCGTCTTTGCGTTCGAGTTTTGCCGTGTAATTGCCGTATTTGTAAAGTTGCGACGGATCGATATCAAGCTCTTTCCCCACTTCTTCGATCGGCTTCAACTTTACGGAATTAGCTATTTCGATATCGGTTTTCATATGTAAACAACTCCCTTGATAAATATTGTTTCCGATTTAATTTCGGTCTTTATGCCCCGCGCATAAAAAATTCAGATCGTCGGTCTTTACTTCGTATCTGTCGCCGTTCTTCTTGAACCCGAGCGCGGCGAAAGAAAAATGTTCGATACGCGTGTAGACCGTTATGTTTTTCATATCGCGCAAAACATGCATCATCGCGCGCGCCATAAGGTCGAACACGGGATCGCCGCCGCTTTTGACTTTGAGAACGTCCACGCAGACGCCGCCCGCATAGGTCATTGCCCCGAAAGCTACGTCCCGCCCGTTCTCGGCAGCTAAGAAACAGCGGTGAAACTCGGTAACTTCCGCGCCGAATTCGCGCGCCTTTTCGGTCTTTGTTTCGTTGTCCGTTATTTCTTTTATGCTAATCATAGTTTGCCGGAAACTCCAACGTAAGGTATTCTTTGTCTTTTATAAGAAACTCCGCAAGCGACGCTATGAGCGCGACGGCGGCGACCGAAAACGAAACGACGAGCGGATAGCTCTTTGACAGCGACGCGAGCGACGCAACCAAAAGCGCTGCAAACGCCGAACAGATCACGGACATGTTTTTCAGATTGTTGATAACGCCTTTCGTAACGGACTGAGATCTTACAACGTCGCCGAACTTTTTCGAGAACGATAGCGAGATCATTCCGCACGACGCGCCCGACAGGAAAGTTATAAGGAACACGGCAGTAGTGTCGCCGTTTTCTCCGAAGCGCACGAAGCGGCGCGAGATCATCGCGGCAAAGCAACCGAGAAGCATTACGACCGCGGCGACGGCGGCTTTTTTGTACGCTTTGGCAAGATACTCCCCGAAGCAACACACCGTCAGCGCGAAAGCTATCGCAAAGCACACAAGCCCCAAAGACGAGAGCCATTTGCTTATCTCGAACGCCGCCGTAAGACTTTCTATCGACAGCGCGAAAATGAGGAGCGCGGTCATCGCAAGGAAGTAGCCGAAATAGATCCTGCGGTTGCGCCCGACCGAAAACAGTCCGAAAAACCGCTTGTATTTCGTCTTTATATCGCGTTTGCGCGGCGGCTCCACGCGGATGAACATCGGCATAAGGCTCTGCGTGGAAAAGTACGCGCACGCGCCCGACGCCATAACGACAACGGACGCTATAAACGAAAAGTCCGAAAGCGACGCTATCGTGCCGTCGTATACGAGCGTAAAGCAAAGTATGAATCCCGCGACGCCCGCCGTGAAGAATATACTGCGGATAATGCGCATGGTCTTATCGTCTTCGCCGCACAGGCGCGTTTCCATGCTCGCGCGAACGTAGTTGCTTATAAGCAAAAACAGCGTGGCAAACATTACGGCAAAGAACAGAGCGGAAACTTTCCCCGCAAAGCTCCAACTTGCCGAAACGTTGAACATGAGCGCCGAAAACACGGCAAGCCCGAGCGACGACAGCGCGAGCGGCAAATGGTAGCGACCGAGCGCGATGAACGGCGAACCGTTTATCAGTTCGTACAAAAGCGGCATTGCGGCGATCGGCAAAGCGGCGGAAAACAGGCACACGGGCAGAGTTACCCACGGCGGGATACCGAGCTTTGTAACGTACGGAAAAAACAGCACCGCAAACATACACTCGAAAATGCTTATCGCACTGCCCGAACCGAAAAATAT
>DBEXQE010000068.1:0-2751 GCA_048167245.1 Christensenellales bacterium
AGGAAGAGATGAAAACAACAAAAAAACCTATTTTGGTAATTGCGGCGTTATGCCTGATCGCATCGATTGCGCTCGTTGCGTGCAAAGGCGGCAAAGTAACGATAGTCGATTTCGACGATTCGACCGCAGAGTGCGAGTATGCGAGTGTTTATACGCTCGATATGTCGCCCGCCAAAGACGACAAAGGCAACGAATATCCCGTAACGGCAGTCGTGAGCGACGCCGACGGAAAACGCGTTGCGGTGTTTGAAAACAAGTTTGACATTATGGATATACGCGGCTATGTTATCAAATATACTGTCGTGTCCGGTGAAAAAACGCTTGCGGAGCGCACCGTAACGATTTCGGTAAAAGCCACTATAAAGCCTACCGTAACGTTTTCCGCGATATCCGAAAAAAACGTTTACGAAATAGGCGTACCGTTTATATTGCCTACGTATACGGTATCGAGCCCGCTTACCGACGATATTTCGGTATCGGCAAAGCTTGTGCTTAAAGGCGCAACCGACGAAGAGATCCCGACGGATAAAATAACGAACGGCAAATTCACTCCCGAAAAAGCGGGAAATTACGAATATACGGCAACGGCCGACGACGGACTCGGTAACACGGTAACGGAAAAGAAAGAGTTTGCGGTTCGTACTGCGCCGGACGCGGGAGAAGTGGAATCTTTCGATGTTGCGCTGTCCGAACATAACGTATTTTCTCCGAACGGCGAATTGCAAAATTTAAGATACGGTTCGCAAGCCGTCGGCGGAATAAACGGATATGCAGAAATGAACACCGAGGAGAAATATCCCGCTCTGTTCGTTCGTCCGAGACAAACCATCAATTCGTCCGAGTATCCTTATATGTCGTTTAAGATGTATGTAAAGAGCGACGGTCTTGTGGGTGAACGCAAAACGGTTATGACTAAGTTTGCGCGGGATAACGACGACGGATTTATACGTTGCAACTATCTTGCCGTTCCCGACAAATGGACAGAGATATTTCTCGACACGAAACTGTTTTACGATAATCTCAACGCGGACGGCTACGGCGAATTGTTTATGTTCTCCAACGACGGAATCGAAGGCGAAAAGTACAGAGAACAGGACGAATTCGTTTGCTATGTTGCGGATATCAAAGGCGTTAAAACCAATACGCCGAAGCAAGACGACGCGCTTTTCGATTTTACGGATGAGTCCGTGTTCAATCAATTCAATCTCGGCAACCGTGTGGTAACGGGCGAAAGCGTTATGCCTACCAAAGATTTCGGTTTCGATTTCGCTCTTACGGATTCGACAATCGCTTCCCGTAAAGCCGTGGTAGAGGTTTCGACTTTCAACGGTCTGCCCAAATATCCAGCCGTATCGGTAAATCCCGCTTACGGAAAAGATCATTATGCCGCAAAGGGTTACACGCATATACGCGTACCGCTTCTGTTGGACGGAGAGTCGCTCGAAGCGGGACATACTTCGAAAACGGCGGTAGTTTGTCAGAAAACAGCCAACGCTTCCGCAAATCTGCTTGCCGATACCTGGACGGACATAGAGATATCGCTCGACGACTTTTTCGAAGCGGCGGATGACGACGGTTTTATAGGTATGCTCGTATTCGTTAACGAATCGGACAATCCCGCAAGCTACGATCCCGAATTCAAGTTTTATATAGGCGAAATCAAAGCGTTTGAAAAAGAAGTCGAACCTGTAAGCGAATTTGAGCTTGTTGCCGACGGTGGTCTGTCATTGTCGAAGGGCACAAATATCAGCGGTGTTATCGAACCCGTAAAATTGATTGTTCCCGCTTCGTACTCGATACTGTGGGTAAAACCGAATAAAACAATAGATGAGTACAAAGCTCAAAACAAAACTCATATGAGAGTAAGACTGTATATAGACTCGGCTACGGCTACGGGATCGGCTCAAAACGGATATAAAGACTTCGATTTCTTTTACGCGAACTCGGGCGGAGTGCCGAGCGAAACGCAGTACGTGAAAAAAAGACTTCCGTTCGATAAATGGGTAACGCTCGATTTCACGCTCGGAGAGTTCTTTAACCACAATTACGACGTAAGCGAAAAAGGCATACAGTTGTTCTGGATAGTAAATCAGGATATTCAGACCATAGATAACGGACTTGTAGTTTACATGGACGAAATACAAGCCGTTGCGCCCGACGAGACGGATATCGTTTCGGTTTACGATCAAATCACGTATAATTCCGATTTTAACAATAATATGCTCGGTTCGTTCTATACGGAAGGAATGACTTGCGCGAAAAATTACGGCAATGCCGTCGGCGGAGCGGAAGATACGGTTAAATTAAACGTAGGTACGGGCGGTCAGGACCAAATCAAGATATTTCTGACTCTCAAAAACAAAGAAAGCATAAAGTCGTTGGGATATACCCACATAAAAGTAAGAATTTATATCGATTCGTCAACTCTTACGGAAGCGTCTAAAAATACCAGCGGAAAAAATATAATGATGCTTTACGGCAAGGGCGCTTGCGAGAAAATTCAGAATGCGGAACTCGATAAATGGGTCGAGTTTGAGTGGGAAATAGATTCTTTCTATTCTGCGCTCAATGACAATAACACCGTAATGTTGTTTACTTCGTATAACTTCGATTACCCCGACGGCGGTAACCCCGTTTATTACGACGATAATAATTTCGCACTTTATCTCGATTCGATAAAGGCAATCAAAAAGACATCCGCGTAAAATTCACTGTAAAGGGAAAACTTAAAAAGCTATGTCAGTCGTATTC
>DBEXQE010000069.1:0-3294 GCA_048167245.1 Christensenellales bacterium
TATTTAGTGTTTTAGATATGTTTTTGAGCTTATTTGCGGTATATATTGTACTTTTTGCTTTTATTTGCAAATAAGACTCGTTGCCGCTTTTATACGTTTTATACGTTTTGTCAAGATTTTTACGCGCTGACTAACGTACAAAGAGATTGCAGACGCTTTTTTATTTCGTCGTAACTCTCGTCAACGTATATAGTTTCAAGAAATTCCGTAAGAACGAACGTACCTTTTTTATTCTCATATCCGATGCCGATAATATCCGATACGCTGAGTAGCAGGGGACTGCCTTTATTCGTGATTTCGATAAACATACTTTAAGCCCCCTTATTTTCGGGTTTGTCGGGAAGTTCTTCCGCAAATGCCGACATTACGGACTTACGGCTTACGAATTGTTTGTCGGGTTTATCGTCCGTACCGAAATATTTAACGTCAACACGTATCAAAGCGTCGCCGCATTTAATATAGAAATTCGTCGCTGTCTTTTCGACTTCCTTTTCTACACCCGTTTTAGGATCTTTTTCCTTACCCGTGTACTTTGCCAACTTCTTATACAATTTTACTTCTGCCATTTTCGGCTCTCCTTTGCCTTTCGGCTTAAAAATTTATTTACACAAGGCTATACGCCATAATGTACAACATAAAAAAACAGCTTTATACTTTTTATACAAGTATAAAACTGTACGATTATCATATTCTTTTCGCAAATTCTCGCTCTTTTTCTTGACAAATTTTTGTTAAACGATTATAATAACTCTTGCAAATAAAGGTTCTTTCAAGAATAAAGGCGGTGTAGATAATGTCGGTCATAAGAGTCGGCGAGAACGAATCTCTCGACAGCGCGCTCAAACGTTTTAAGCGCAAGTGTCAGAAAGATAACATAATGGGAGATCTGCGTCGTAAAGAGCATTACGAGAAACCGTCCGTAAGGCGCAAGAAGAAGTCCGAAGCCGCGAGAAAACGCGGAGCGAAAGGCTAAGCAAAAAGCGAATAACGCGCGACCGTCGGGAAACGTCGGGGCGCGTTTTCTTTTTGTATATTCGTAAATTCCCGTGTATGTTTTTGTAGAAAATTGTCTTGTTTTTTCTATATTTGTCATACCCGATTTTTTTTCTGCGCCGTATGCTATAATTTGCCTACTGAGTATTTCGGAGGATAAAATTATGGCTTTGAACGTAAAAGAGTACGGAGAATTGAAGAAGCGCGCGCTTATCGCCAAGCAAAGGATGCGCATGGGTTACTGGCAGACGATGAGCGAAGAAAAAGAACGCGCTTTGCAGGCGGCGGGAGAGAGTTTTGCGTCGGTGCAACTCGTGCGCGACAGCTTGCATGCGAAATTCGAGCGCGACAACAATATCGTCATGAACGGTTCGCAGGCGCTTAAAGACGAACGGCTTTACGATAAAGTTTGCGAAATTCTCGACAACGACGAAGATATCATAAACCCGATCGGAATGCTCGTCGATCACGAAGTTTACGACGATATGGACGACGTAGGCAAACAGCGCTACATTTTGGAGCTGTCGAAGAAGTTCCGCGAAATGAGCGAGCGTTATAACAGGGAGCGCAAGAGTAAAAGCTGTTGACTTTTTCGCGCTATTGTGTTAAAATTTCCGTTATCGACAACCGAATCGGTAACGGAGATTTTTTATGAATTCGAAATTGAGATCGAGCGAAACGGACGAACTTTTCAAAGCGCTGATGCTGCTTGAAAACACGGAAGAATGTTATAATTTTTTCGAAGACTTATGCACCGTAACGGAACTTAAATCTTTGAGTCAGCGGTTTCACGTGGCAAAACTTTTGGATGAGGGCAAAACGTATATGGAAGTCGGCTCTCTTACGGGCGCTTCGACTGCGACGATAAGTCGTATAAGCAAATGTCTTTTATACGGGGCGGACGGATACAACCTTATACTTAAAAGACTTAAAACCGATCTCCCCGCAAAAGAGGCGAAAAATAAATGAGTTTCGATCTATCTTCCTTAAACGACGAACAGATGAAGCCCGTACTCGATACGGAAGGCGCGGTGCTTGTAACGGCGGGCGCGGGGAGCGGCAAAACGCGGCTTCTGACGCACCGTATAGCTCATCTTATCGTCGACAAGGGCGTTCCCGCATATAATATTTTAGCCATAACGTTTACGAACAAAGCGGCGTCGGAAATGAAAGAGCGCCTTTTCAATATGCTCGGAAACGAAATGCAGGGGCTGTGGGTTTCCACGTTTCACTCGATGTGCGTTTCGTTTTTGCGCAAGTTCGCGGATAAAGCGGGCTATTCGTCTAACTTTTCGATATACGGCGAGCAGGAAAAAGAGCGCGCCGTAAAGAAAATTCTGAAAGACGAAGAACCCGAAGAAGATATTTACAAGTCGGTCGTGTCCGCGATAAGCCGTGCCAAGAACGACGGTTTCACGCCCGACGAATATTACGAAAACAACCGCTACGAAGACAACGCCGAGATAATACGCAACGTTTATGCAAAGTACGAAGAAGAACTCAAAAAAAGCAACGCGCTCGACTTCGACGATCTGCTTATAAAAGCGTATTACCTTCTCATAAACGACAACGAAGCTGGCGAGTATTACGCGAGCAGATTCAGGTATATCCACGTAGACGAGTTTCAGGATACGAACGTGATCCAGTACAAAATAGTCCGCGCTCTCGCGAAGATCCATAAGAACGTTTTCGTAGTCGGCGACGAAGATCAGAGCATTTACGGCTGGCGCGGCGCAAGTATATCGAATATAGCCGATTTTCGGAAAGATTTCGATTGTAAGCTGTACAAGTTGGAGCAGAATTACCGCTCCACGAAAAAAATTCTCGCGCTTGCGAACAAACTTATAGAGAACAACGAAAGTCGGATAAAGAAAGTTCTGTGGACCGAAAACGACGGCGGCGACGACGTGGAAGTCTACGCGGCGCAAAGCGAGAGCAACGAAGCCGATTTCGTCGTTTCGAAAATTCTCGCGCTCGTGCAGAGCGGCGGCTATTCTTTTTCGGATTTTGCCGTGCTTATGCGCATAAACGCGCTCACGCGTTCTTTCGAAGAACGGTTTATTCAGTACGGCATACCGCATAAGATCTTCGGCGGTTTCAAATTTTACGAGCGCAAGGAGATCAAGGATATTCTGGCGTACCTGCGCATTATATCCAATCCGCTCGACAACGACGCGATACTTCGCGTCATAAACTTTCCCAAGCGCGGGATAGGCGACGCGGCGATAGGTCAGCTTATAAATTATTCGGCGGTCGGCGGAAAGAGTTTGTTCGACGCGATAGTCGGTATCGAAACGAACG
>DBEXQE010000070.1:0-8706 GCA_048167245.1 Christensenellales bacterium
ACCATGAGCAGAAACAATTATTTCACGATCGAAAACGTAGGCGGTGTTTACCGCATAGTTCTTGCAAACACGAACGGCAAAAGGATCGGCAGTCGCGAAATTTTCCCGAGCCGTGCCGCCGCTATGGCTAACGCCGTGTTCATGGCGCAGAGAAATAAGATACGGTACATAAACCCGATTTTAGCATAATCGCTTGCAATTATCGGCTTCGGGTGTTATAATGTACAGGCTATGAAAAACACCGTAATATTCGATCTCGACGGGACGCTTCTCGACACGCTTACCGACCTTGCGGCGAGCGTAAATCACGCGCTCGATGCGATGGGCTATCCTTTGCGCACGAAAAGCGAGATCTGCTCGTTCGTAGGCAACGGGGTGGGGTTGCTTATCAGCCGCGCCGTTCCCGCGGGGACGGATCGGAAAGACGTAAGCAAGACGTTCGACATTTTTTCCGCGTACTATTCCGAGCATATGAACGACACCACGCGTCCGTACCGCGGTCTGGTCGAACTGCTCGAAAAGCTCAAAAAACTCGGGTACAAGACGGCTGTCGTTTCGAATAAGTACGACGTTGCCGTAAAGCATCTGTGCAAGGACTTTTTCGGCTCTACCGTGGATATCGCCGTGGGCGAAAGCGAAAAGATCAAACGCAAGCCCGCGCCCGACGGAGTTTACGCCGCGCTTAAAGAACTCGGAGAGCAAAAAGAAAGCGCCGTCTACGTGGGCGACGCCGACACCGATTTTAATACGGCAAAGAATGCGGGGGTCGATTTTATCGGAGTGTCCTGGGGCTTCCGTCCGCGCGAACTTCTTATCTCTCTCGGCGCGAAAACTGTCGTCGACACGCCGCAAGAGCTTCTTAAAGCCATAACCGAAATGTGATTTTAAGAATTTTCTTCGTTCTCGCCGTTTTCCGTATTTTCGTCTTTCTTGTCGAGGTCGGGAACGACGGCTTTGATCTTATCTATAAGCTCCGCGCGGTCTACTATGCTCGCGCGGCTTTTTCCTTTTGCGACGAAAACGACCGTTTCGCCCTTTTCGTAAAAGCGGCGGGAATACGCCGTATATTCTTTGCCTTTCGAATCGGTTATGATAACGCGGTACACGACGTCCGTTATGCGCGTCGTCGAATATCTTTCAGTCCCGCCCGTACTCGAAGTACTCGACAAAAGGCAAGCCGTAACCGAACCGCCGATAAAATTTTTTCCGCTCAAATTTCGCGAATTCAAACTCATAGACGCTTTCTGAACGATCGTCGTAATTACTATCGCGAGCGCAATGGATCCGCCGAATATCCCGAAGCAGACAAGCGCGGGTATCAGCATTCTAAGCGCGGCGAAAACTACTATCATCGCGAAATCGGCGAGCAGCAGAGCGAGAAAGACGGTCGAAAAGATCTTTCCCTTTTTCGACGCGTTCTTGTAGTTTTCCGCCGAGTGCCGCATGATAAATTCGGCTTCTTTGACTTTGCTGTCGTAGCCGTAGGACGAATTTATCTCGTTTATCTCGGCGATCTCCTTTTCCGCTTCGCTCTGCGCGTTTTCGCCGTCTGCGTTTTTGTTTGCGTTTCCGTCCGGGGTTCCGTCCGCTTCGTCGCCTAAAAATTCTTCTTTCGGCGGGTCGGCTATCGAAGCGCCCCTTTCGTCGTCTTTTAGTTTGCCCGTCGCCATAAGCATGATCCCTACGCCTACGAGCACTGTCATCGTTACGGGTACGCCTATCGAGAGTATCATGTTGCCGATATGTTTAAGCGAATCGTTCCCCGAGTATCCGCCGATCGCGCCGACGGTTATCCCGACGATAAGCGGAATAAGCACGAGCAAGCTGATTTTTGCCATTTTTCTCATAATGCGCTAATTATATCACAATATCGAACAGCCGTCAACACTTGCAAAACGCGGACCGTTGTGATATAATATCCGTAGGGGACAGGGCAGATGGCAAGAAAAGCGCGCGTTCGGAGCCAAAGCGGCATATATCGCATATTGCTCAGGAGCGACAAATTCATATTTTGCGACGATAAGGACGCGTACGCGTTTCTCGATATTCTCGCGCGGCAAAAGAGCGACGATTTTTTCGAGATTTACGCGTATTGTTTGCTGAACCGCGAGATCCATCTTGTCGTCAAAGAAGGATTGAAGGGCGTTTCGGCGGATATAATGAAGATCTGCTCCGTGTACGCGGCGTACTACAACGAAAAAAACGCGTCGGAAGGCGCGCTGTTCCACGGCAGGTTCGTTTCGTTCCCGCTCGAAGACGACGCGAGCGTCTTGCAGGCGGTGCGGCTCGTGCACAGAATGCCGCTCAAAGAGAACTGCAAAATGGACTACGCGTTTTCGAGTTATCCCGTCTATTTCAAAAAGAGCGAACTTTTAAGTTCCGACGCCGTTATCCTTATTGCGGGCAGTATAATAGATTTCAAGATCTTTTGCGAGCGAGAAGAAGCGGAAGAAAAACACGTTCTGTCCGACGCGGAACTGCGCGTGAAAATACGCGAAATGTTCGCGGGCGTAAGCGCGGAAGAACTCGAAAATCTCAGCGAAAAGCAGTACGCCGTCCTGCTTAAAAAGATAAAAAAGATAGACGGCGCGACGGACGACGGCATAGCCCGCGTCTTGGACGTAGACAAACAGACCGTCGAAAGGGCATAGCAGTATTAAAAGCCTTCCCCTGACAGTAGGGGAAGGTGGCGTGTCGCAAAGCGATAGCGACCGACACGACGAAAGGGGTGAAAATGTATAACATAAAAAGAATAAGTTCCGACACCGAATTTCGGGCGGTCGCCGCGCTTGCCGACAAAATATGGCGCGAGCGCTACGCAGGCATACTCCCGCCCGAACAGATAGATTATATGATAGAAAAATATCAGTCGTTTCCTGCGATAAAGGATTCCGTTTTATCGCACGGTTACGAATATCATGCCGTTTTAGGCGACGGCGGCGAAACGGTCGGATATTTCGGCACGGTCGCCGAGAACGATGCGCTTTTCGTATCCAAACTGTATCTCGACGCTTGCGTCCGCGGCAAAGGGCTCGGAAAGCGTTGCATAGAAAAGTGCGCGGAGATAGCGCGCGGAAAGGGGCTTTATAAGTTGCGCCTTACGGTCAACCGCAAAAACCCGTCTTTCGGCTTTTATAAAAAGATCGGCTTTACCGTCGTGCGCGAAGAAGATACGGACATAGGCAACGGCTTTTATATGAACGACTACGTTATGGAATATAACTTATGAATTATCCCGTAAAAGTGCGCCGCGACGCGTTGAAGCGGCTCTACAAAGAAATAATCTGCTCGGCAAGCGAGATAGAAGCGGCGGAGAAAGCCGACTTCAACAAGTGCGCGTTCGACGTTTACGCGACCGAGATCGGGCTTGTGCTGAGAGAGATAAAACATTTCATAAAGAATATTTATTCCTATGCGCGCGTAAAAAGAGTTCCGACGGGCATTGCGGACTTTCCGTCGCGCGGCTATATCTATCCCGAGCCGTACGGAAAAGTGCTGATCATAGCGCCGTGGAACTATCCGTTTCTGCTGTCGCTGAGTCCGCTTATAGGCGCGGTCGCGGCGGGCAACTCCGTTACGTTGAAGCCGTCGACGAAAACTCCGCGCACGTTCGAAGTCATAAGGCGCATAGTAACCGACGTGTTCGATAAAGACAGGGTAGTCGTAACCGACGGTCGCGATTTGCTCGATAAGAAATGGGACTTTATTTTCTTTACGGGCTCTCGTAGCATGGGTAAGGAAGTTATGCGCAAGGCGGCGGAGAACTTAACGCCCGTAACGCTCGAACTCGGCGGCAAATCGCCCTGCATAGTCGACGAAAGCGCGCCTGTCGGGACGACGGCTCGGCGCATAGCCTGGGGCAAATTCCTGAACGCGGGGCAGACCTGTATCGCGCCCGATTATATCTGCGTTCACCGCGGCATAAAGGACGAATTCGTCGAGCGCTTTGTTTCGGAAATAAAAGCAATGTACTACGACGAGCGCGGCAGACTTTCGGACGATTTCGCGCAGGTCGTAAGCGAAGAAAAGGTAAGCGCGATCCTTTCGCTTATAGACGAAAAAGATATCATATTCGGCGGAAAGGCGAGCGGTCGGACGATGGAACCTACCGTGATAAACGCGGACTTTTCGCACCCGCTCATGCAAGACGAGATATTCGCGCCCGTCGCGCCCATTATAGTTTTCGACGATATTTCCGAGCTGAAAAACAGAATGGAAACGACTCCCGCGCTCGAAAAGCCGCTCGCGCTGTATTATTTCGGCAAGAACTTCGACGCGGTAAAGGATATACCGTTCGGCGGCGGTGCGGTCGGCGATACGGTGATGCACATTGCGGAAGAAGATCTGCCGTTCGGCGGCGTGGGCAACTCGGGCATGGGCAGTTACCACGGCAAAAAGTCGTTCGACACGTTCACGCACTACAAAAGCGTTCTTAAAAAAGGCAAAGCGGAGATAAAACTGCGCTACCCGCCGCACACGGACAAAAAGAAAAAAACTCTCGAAAAACTTCTTAAATAATCCTTATATAAAGGCGTCCCATATCAGGGGAAGCTGTCAATGACAAAGCGAAGCGACTCATTGACTGATGGGGTAATTCTAAGAAAAATTTAATGCAAGTATCACCGTTTTATCACCGAAAATCGTTGTTAAATCGGCTGTTTTGTTATATAATAACTAATGAAACTTTTTTCACGGAGATCGAATTTTGGGCAAGACGTTAAAATACTATTTTAAGCGGTGGCCGGTCATTCTGATAATATTCGCACTGCTTCTGGGTCAGGCGCTTTGCGATCTGGCTCTGCCCGACTACATGTCGCAGATAGTCGCCGAAGGCGTAATGACGCAGAACATAGGGCGCATATGGTACTACGGCGGGATAATGCTCGCATACGCGGCGGGCGTAACGGCGTGCAGCGTCGCGGTCGGATATCTCGCGGCGTGGCTCGGCGCGAGCATAGCGCGGGACCTTAGGCGCGACGTATTTTCGAAAGTTACCGATTTTTCGGGCGCGGAATTCGACAAGCTCAGCGTGTCAACGCTGATAACGCGTTCGACCAACGACGTAACTCAGGTGCAGATGTTCTTTATAATGTTTACGCGCATGGTGCTTTATTCGCCGATAATGGCTGTCGGCGGAATACTCAAAGCCGTCGAAAAGTCGCAGGGCATGAACAATCTCGTATGGATAATAATGATAGGCGTCGGCATATTGCTTTTCTGCATTATCGGGCTGTTCCTTATAGTTCAGCCGAAGTTCGTAAAATTGCAAAAACTTACGGATAAAGTCAACCTTTTGGCGCGCGAAGGCTTGAACGGCATGATGGTCGTCCGCGCGTTCAACACGCAGGAACACGAAGAAAAGCGTTTCGACAGCGCGAACAAAGAGCTGACTTCGACGAGCCTTTTCGTAAACCGCGTTATGAGCGCGCTGTTTCCCGTCATCAATTTCGTAATGTACGGCGTTATGATAGCCGTCGTTTGGATAACCGCGAAAAACTCCGCCGACGTGAACGGAGTGGCGAATATGATGGCGTTCATTCAGTACGCGATGCAGATAATAATGTCGTTCATGATGCTGACGATGGTGTTCATACTCTTGCCGAGAGCCGTAGTTTCGGGGAAACGCTTGGGGGAAGTTCTCGGCACGGAAATTTCGATAAAGGACTCGGAAAACGCGCGCGATCTCGGCAGAACCGAAGGCGTTGTGGAATTTCGCAGCGTTAATTTCAAGTACCCCGGCGGCGACGACTACGTGCTCAAAAACATTTCGTTCACGGCAAAGCCCGGCGAAACCACTGCTTTTATAGGAAGCACGGGAAGCGGCAAAACGACGCTCGTTTCGCTCATTCCGCGCCTGTACGACGCGACCGACGGCGAAGTACTGCTCGACGGCGTGAACGTTAAGGACGTAAAGCTCGATTCGCTCCGCGAAAACGTGGCGTTCGTGCCGCAGAAAAACGTGCTGTTCTCGGGAACTATCGAGAGCAATATCAAGTATTCCGACGACGGCGCTCCGGACGATGCGATGTACCGTGCGGCGGAAGTTGCTCAAAGTACCGAGTTCATCGAGAGCAAGGAAGAAAAATTCTATACCGAGATAGCACAGGGCGGGACTAACGTGTCGGGCGGACAGAAACAGCGTCTGGCGATCGCCCGCGCGCTTATAAAGAAGTCGCCCGTATGCGTGTTCGACGACAGTTTTTCCGCGCTCGACTTCAAGACCGACGCGGCGCTGAGAGCAGCTCTGAAAGAAGACGCGAAAGACAGCACGCTTCTTATAGTCGCTCAGCGCGTAGGTACGATAATGAACGCGGATAAGATAATAGTTCTCGACGACGGAGAAATAGTCGGCATGGGCAAGCATAAAGAACTGCTCGAAAATTGCCCCGTTTACAGGGATATCGCGAAGTCGCAACTTTCGGAGGAGGAGCTTTCGTTATGAGTGGAGAAAAGAAAATAAATACTCCGCCGAGAGGTCCGCGCCGCGGTCCGGGCGGTCCGCACGGTCCGCACGGACCCGTTATGGGCGAAAAGCCGAAAAACTTCAAGCTCGCGATAAAAAGACTTATAAAGTACGTAAAAAGCTCGCTCGTTCCGATAATGATAGCGCTCTGCTTTGCCGTTGCGGCGGTCGCCATAACGCTGAACGTGCCGAATATCATAGGCGACGCGATGAACGAACTGTTTGCGGGCGCGCTTATGGGCGTCGTTAACGTGGATAAGATCGTAAGCATGCTTATAAAGGTCATAATTTTAGTAGTCGTATCGGCTGTTTTGTCGTACGTGCAGGGATTCATTCTCGCGGGAGTCGCGCAGAAGATCTCGTACAGACTGCGCCGCGACATTTACGCGAAGATCAACAAGTTGCCGCTTAAATATTACGATTCCACTTCCAACGGCGAAGTGCTGTCGTACCTTACGAACGACGTAGACACGGTGTCGACCACGCTGAACCAATCGCTGTCGCAACTCGTTACGAGCGCGGTAACGCTCGTCGGCGTGCTCGTTATGATGATACGCATAAGCTGGGCGATGACGGGCATAGCGATACTCATGGTCCCTGTGTCGCTGTTGCTTATAATGTTAGTCGTAAAGCACTCGCAAAAGCACTTTATGCGTCAGCAACGCTATTTGGGTGAAGTCAACGGGCATATCGAAGAAATGTACGCGGGACACAACGTCGTTTCGCTGTACAACGGGCAGAGCAAGTCTAAGAAAACGTTTTTCTCGCTGAACGACAAGCTGTACCGTTCGGCTAAGACGAGCCAGTTCCTGTCGGGTCTTATGATGCCTATCATGCAACTTATAGGAAACGTAGGCTACGTGTTCGTTTGCGTTCTCGGCGGACTTTTTACGATAAAGGGCAACATTTCCCCGGGCAGTATCCAGGCGTTCGTAAGCTATCTCAGGCAATTCAATCAGCCTATCCAACAGAGCGCTAATATAGTGAACACGTTGCAAAGCACCGCCGCCGCGTCCGAAAGAGTATTCGGATTTCTCGACGCTCCCGACGAGATCGAAACGGGCAACGCTACGGCTCAGAACGTCGAAGGCAACGTTGAGTTCAAGAACGTAAAATTCGGCTACGATCCCGAAAACATAATAATCCACGACTTCTCGTCGAAAGTCGCGGCGGGCAGCAGAGTCGCTATCGTCGGACCCACGGGCGCGGGCAAAACTACTATGGTAAAACTTTTGATGCGTTTCTACGATATAGGCGGCGGGCAGATAACGCTCGACGGCGTGGACACGGCGTCTTTCTCCCGCGCGGGGCTCAGGGAAGAGTTCGGAATGGTCTTGCAGGATACGTGGCTGTTCAACGGCACGATAATGGAAAATATCCGTTACGGCAAACTCGGCGCGTCCGACGAAGAAGTAATAGCCGCGGCGAAAGTCGCTTGCGCCGACCGCTTTATACGCACGCTCCCGGGCGGCTATAACTTCGTGCTGAACGAAGAAGCCGACAACATAAGTCAGGGGCAAAAACAGCTTCTTACTATCGCGAGAGCCGTATTGAACGACCCGAAAGTGCTTATTCTCGACGAAGCCACGAGCAGCGTCGACACGCGTACCGAAATTCTCATTCAGAAAGCAATGGAACGCCTTATGCGGGGCAGAACGAGCTTTATAATAGCGCACCGCCTGTCCACGATAAAGGACGCCGACAAAATTCTCGTAATGAAAGACGGCGACATAGTCGAGCAGGGCAACCACGCCGAGCTTATGGAGCAGGGCGGGTTTTATGCGGGGCTGTACAACAGCCAATTCCAATAGGAACTTGCGGTGGCGTATACGGGCGCATATAGAACTCGCTTGCGCTCGTGGCGTTCGCGCTACGCGCTCGGTTAGTGGCTACGTTCGGATTGCCGCCTTGGTCATTTATGGGAAATAAACTCCCGTCGGCGGCAACCCGACTGTTGCCCGTCTCTACACCCGTCTCCACCGCCTTAGTTCTCGATACTGTCCTTAGCCGAGCGCGAAGCGCGAACGCCACGAGCCGTAGGCGAGTATTTCGAGCGGAGCGAAGCGCAGTCGAGAAATCGCTAAAAATTATCCTTATAATAAACCCCGAAAATCGCTTCGGGGTTTTTGTTTTCGTATAATATTTTGTGCGGGGCGTCAAACTATATAAAGGTATGAAAAAGCGTATTTTTACAATTATTGCCTTTATATTGTGCGGGGCGGCGTGTTTGGGATTTGCGGCGG
>DBEXQE010000071.1:0-6227 GCA_048167245.1 Christensenellales bacterium
TTCTATAAAATTACTTGACTTTTCGTATTCTTCGCTGTCGAGCGTCGCTTGGTAGACTTCGTTTTTCGGCAGTTTTCTTGCCGACGCGACGGCTTTAACCGCGTCCTTTTTGCTCATTCCGCCGGATACGAGCAAGTCCACGTGTTGCCGCACCGTCAGACTTTCGTCGTATTCGGCACATTCGGGCGCGCCGTCCACGACTACGACCATTTCGCCCTTTTCGGTGATATTAAGGTCTTCGCCGAGCCGTCCGCGGTAAACGGTTTCGAACTTCTTCGATATCTCGCGCGCAACGGAAACTTTTCGCTCCCCGAAACTTTCGTAAAGCAGTGCGAGCGTTTCGGCGATATCGTGCGGCGCGGCGTAAAATATGAGCGTGCTTTGAATTCTTTTGAGTTTTTCGAGCACGGCGCGGGCGGCGGACTTCTTTTGCGGCAGAAATCCAGCCATATAGAACGCCGAAGTGTCAAGCCCGCTGAGCACGAGCGCGTTCACGGCGGCGCAAGGTCCGCTTATCACCGAAAATTCAAGACCGTTTTTTACGAGTTCTTTCACAAGCACCGACCCGGGGTCGGATATGAGCGGCATTCCCGCGTCGGATATGACCGAAACCGTTTTGCCCGCTCTCAGCTTTTCTATGATTTCCGCGACGCGGCTTTTCTCGTTGAACTTCTGATACGAAACAAGCGGCGCCCTTATTCCGTATTCGTTCAGGAGAATAAGCGAACGGCGCGTGTCTTCGCAGTATATAAGATCCGACGCCGCCAAAATCTCGACGGCGCGGTACGTTATCTCTTTTAAGTTGCCGATAGGCGTAGCTACGAAGTACAGCATTAGGAAATAAACTCCTGTTATCAAATAATCATAAGATCGTATCTATGATACGCTCATTCAAAACCCTGAGTCCCTTTTTCCCGCCGCTTACGGCTTTAAGCAAAAACAGGTGCGGCGGTTTTTTGTCGTTCGGCGTTAAGATCTGCAACACTTTCGGCTCGATCTTATATTCGCACATAAGCGCAATCGTTTCGGCGAGCCTGCCTATCGCGTTCACCATATAGAACGCGCCGCCGAATTTGAGCAAATGCGCACCCGTGCACACGACTTCTTTCAGCGTAACTTCGAGTTCGAATCTCGCCACGGCTTTCGCGCGCGCAAAAGATTCTTCGCCCGAACCGCGCTCGGAGTACGGCGGATTGCAGACCACCGCGTCGTAACTGCCCTTGGGGACGGTCTGCAAAAGGCTTTGCATGGGCGCGTTTACGACTTCCATTCTGTCCGAAAGTCCGTTGAGAGCGATATTGCGCTCGCACAGCTCAGCCGCCGCGGACTGGATCTCGACAGCCGTTACGCGCATATTCTTTTTCGCGGCAAGCAAAACGCCGACGATCCCGTTGCCCGCGCCCAGATCGCAGACTTTCGCGCCTTTCGGTCCGCCGACGAAATTCGCAAGCTCCACCGCGTCGCACCCGAAACAAAACTGGTTCTCGTCCTGAATAAGTTTCAGCCCGTTGTATTGCAGGTCGTCGATCCGCTCGCCGTCTTTTAAGTTTGTCGTTAAATAACTCATTTATTATATCATTCTTAAAGGCGGCGGAGACGGGTGTGAAGAACGGCAACAGGCGGCGTGGCGGCGAATGAGTGTACTTAAACGTACTCGATTGAGCCGACGCGCCGCACGTAGCCGTTATGCGCGCCCGTCTCCGCCGCCGCCTATATTATCTCGTAAATCTGCGGCAAATTCCTGTAATACTGCGCGTAATCGAGTCCGTACCCGACTATGAACGGAGTGCGGTCGAGAACGAAAGCCGTATAATCAGGATTTACATCCACTTTGCGCGCGAGCGGCTTGTCCAAAAGGCACGCCGTCTTGACGTCGAGCGCGTTTTTCTCGGCGAAAAAGTTGTTCAGGAATTGAAGCGTTAGCCCCGAATCGACTATGTCTTCGACGATCAGAACGTGCCTGTTTTCCACGCTCTCGCGCAGATTGTTCACGAGTTTGACCGTGCCGCCCGTCTTGGTGTCGTTCCCGTAAGACGCAAGCGTTATAAAATCGTAGAACACGTCGCGACCTTTCAACTCTTTCATAAGGTCCGCGAAAAACATGACCGCGCCTTTAAGCACGCAAACGCAAAGCACGGGTTCGTCGTCGTCGTAATCGTTCATGATCCGATCCGCGACGGCTTTGACGCGCTGTTTGATAAGTTCTTCTCCGTACAGGACTTTGAGCCTGCCGTCGTCGAATTTTTTCGGCATTTCCATAATTTTCTCTCCTTTGTTATTTGCTTACGATCTCGATTTTTACTATTTCCGTTTCGTTTCCGCTCACTTTGATATCGTCGGATATCTCTATCCCCAGAACGGCAAGCACGCGGCTCCCGTCGCACAACAGCGGAATTTTGCCCCGCTCTCGCTTCGGGATCTTTTTGTCTATAAAATACTCTTTGAGCTTTTTGTCGCCGCCGCCGAACGGTCTGAACCTGTCGCCGTCGCGCCTGAACCGTATCCGAGCCGTCGCGGGAACTTTTTTCGGGTCGAAATAAAGTATCCCCGTTTTGCCGAACTCGGCTCTCGCGACCTTTTCGGACGATATCACCTTTCCGCAGAAAACCACCTTTCCGATCGCGAACGGAACGCTCCCGTCCGCCTTTATCCCGTCTGCCGTTCCGCGTAAAATATTTACGGCTCCGTAAGTTTTTTCGGCTCTTATGCCGTGCGGCAGATCGACCGCCGCCCCCGTGTTTTTCCGCGCGATCTCGACTACCGCGTCGATATGTTTGCGCTCGATATCGTAGTTTAGCCCGAGCTTTTCGAGCGCGTAGAATACGTATCTGCCCGCAAGCGCGGAATTCCCGAACGCCCGCAGATCTATACTCGCCATGTTGCCGTCCGCCTTTACGAGCGACTTGTCCGTCAGAGAATCCAAAAGCGAAATAACGGAATTCACTTCGCCGCAGAGAGAATTCACGGCTTTCACCGCGCCGCTCCAACGCGACGAAATAAGCGGCATGATCTCGTTGCGCAAAAAGTTGCGGTTGTACGCGCCGTCGGCGTTCGTTTCGTCGGTTACGAACGGAATTTTATTCGCTTCCGCGTATTCGTCTATCTCGCTCTTTTCGGTCGTTAAAAACGGACGGAGAATATAGCCGCGGCTCAAAATTTCCATGCCTTTAAGCCCGTTTATACCGCTCCCGCGGAACAGGTGCATGAGCGCCGTTTCGGCGTTATCGAGCGCGTGGTGAGCCGTTAAAACATATCTGCACGCGCCGCTTTCGGCAAGACGGGAAAATACCTTATACCGCTCTTCCCGAGCCGCCGCTTCCACACCGCGCCCCGTAGCCGCCGCCACGGACGGAACGTCTATGCAAAAGCCGTGAAATTCTACACCGTTTTCCCTGCAATACTCCTTTACGAACGCACTGTCGCGCTCGGAAGTTCCGACGCGTATTTTATGGTCGATATTTACGACACTCACGTTTTCCTTTCTAAATATCCCGCTTTTAAGACAGTAGTCGAGCAAGCACATCGAATCTTTTCCGCCCGAAACCGCGACGCACATTTTCGCGCCGCTTAAAGCATACTCGGATAGAATTTTCCCTGCTTTTTCGAACATAGTAATAGGATATCATTTTTTGACCGCGCGGTCAAGATTTTTTTCGCAAACTCCGATCCGAACTTAAAGCAAAAGAGCGACTTTTGTTTCAAGCCGCTCTTTCTCTCTGTACGGTATCGCTTATATTTTGAGTTGGCGTCTGTCGTCGGACGGTTGTTCGGGCGAAGTCGCGAGCGTTACCGTTTCGGTAACCGCGCCCGTTTCGGACGTGGATATCTCTACGGGATAAATGCCCTTATAGTTCTTCATGCCCGTACCTGCGGGGATAAGTTTACCCAAGATAATGTTTTCTTTAAGTCCGATCAGCGGGTCGATCTTGTTCTTTATCGCCGCTTCGGTCAGAACTCTCGCCGTTTCCTGGAACGACGAAGCCGACAGGAAGCTGTCGGTTGCGAGAGCCGCTTTCGTTATGCCGAGCAACGTGTGCTTAGCCGACGCGGGTCTGCCGTAGTTCTGCATCGTCTTTGCGTTCGCTTCTTCGAATGCGGACAGGTCGATGAGTTCGCCCGGCAAAAGATCGGTGTCGCCGTTGTCTTCGACTTTGACCTTTTTGAGCATCTGACGGATGATGACTTCGACGTGCTTATCGTTGATCTGAACGCCCTGGCTGCGGTAAACGGACTGAACTTCTTTAAGGATATACTTCTGAACGTCCTGCTTGCCCTTGGTGCGCAGGATATCCTGCGGGTAAATAGGTCCTACCGTAAGCGGATCGCCCGCGAGAACGGTCGCGCCCTTTACGATATTCGGCATAAGACGCGCGGTGAACGGAATGACGTATCTGTCTTCCTTGCCGTTGTCCTGCTTGATAAAGATATATCTTGCGCCGTCTTTTTCTTCGATCCTTACTTTTCCGCCGTACTCCGCTATGACCGCAACGCCTTTCGGGTTACGCGCTTCGAACAGGTCTTCTACTCGCGGCAGACCGCGCGTGATATCGTCCGCCGCCGCGACGCCGCCCGTGTGGAACGTACGCATCGTAAGCTGAGTACCGGGTTCGCCTATACTCTGAGCCGCTATTATGCCGACCGCTTCGCCGATCTTTACGGTCGTACTGCCCGCCATATCCTTGCCGTAGCACTTCGCGCAAACGCCGTGCTTGCTTCTGCACGTGAGCACCGAACGGATCGAAACTTCCGTGATGCCCGCTTCGGCGATCTTCTTTGCCTGATCTTCCGAAATCATTTCGTTCGTGGCAACGATGATCTCTTTCGTCTTGGGGTGTTTTACGTCTTCGGCGGCATAGCGACCGACGAGCCTGTCTTCAAGACTTTCGATGACCTGATCGCCTTCCATGATAGCCGAAGTCTTAACGCCTTTCGGAGCTTCGCCGTGGAAACAGTCTTCTTCTCTTATTATAACGTCCTGCGCCACGTCTACGAGCCTACGCGTAAGGTAGCCGGACTCGGCGGTCTTTAATGCCGTATCGGCAAGACCTTTTCTGCCGCCGTGCGACGAAATGAAGTATTCGAGAACGGACAAGCCTTCTCTGAACGACGAGCGGACCGGAGTTTCGAGCGTTTCGCCCTGCGGGTTCGTCATAAGTCCGCGCATACCCGAAAGCTGAGCTATCTGCTTCATGCTACCGCGCGCGCCGGACACCGCCATCATGTTTATGGGGTTGAATTCGTCGAGCGTCTTTTCCAAAGCCGAAGTAACCTTTTTGTTCGCTTCGCTCCATTCGTACACGACGCGCGTATACTTCTCGCGCTCGGTCATGTGTCCCATATGGTACAGGTTTTCGATCTTTATTACGTTCTGCTCCGCCGCATGCAATATCTCCTGCTTTTCGGGCGGAATGTGCATGTCGAACACGGAAGTCGTGATGGAGCCGATCGTCGAATACTTAAAGCCGAGAGCCTTTATGTTATCGAGCACTTTACAGGTTTCGGTAGCGCCTTTTAATTTGAACGTTGCGTCTACTATCTTTTGCAGTTTGCTCTTGTTGACCTTGAAGTTGATTTCGAGATCGAACATTCCTTCTTCGGTGCTTCTGTCTACGAAACCGAGATCCTGCGGAACGGCTTCGTTGAATATGATGCGTCCTACGGTCGTTTCGATACGCTTCGACTTCGTAACTCCGTCGATCTCGCGGAACATTCTGACCTGTATCTTGCTTTGAAGCTCGATCTCCTTGTTCGCGTACGCCATTTTGGCTTCGTCCACGTCGGCGAAGATCTTGCCTTCGCCCTTTGCGCCCGGTTTGTCTATCGTAAGATAGTAACAACCGATGACCATATCCTGCGTAGGCGAGCAAACGGGTCTGCCGTCGGAAAGTTTCAATATGTTGTTCGACGCGAGCATGAGTATTCTCGCTTCCGTCTGAGCTTCGACCGAAAGCGGAACGTGAACAGCCATCTGGTCGCCGTCGAAGTCCGCGTTGAACGCGCCGCACGCGAGCGGATGCAGTTTTATCGCTCTGCCTTCCACGAGTACGGGTTCGAACGCCTGAATACCGAGTCTGTGCAACGTAGGCGCGCGGTTAAGAAGTACCGGGTGTTCCTTGATAACTCCTTCCAAAACGCCCCATACGTCCTTGCCGGCTCTTTCGACTATGCGCTTTGCGCTCTTTATGTTGTGAGTCTTGCCCTGAGCTACGAGCTCTTTCATGACGAAC
>DBEXQE010000072.1:0-8975 GCA_048167245.1 Christensenellales bacterium
GAGCGAAGCGTAGCGGAGTCGAGAAATCGCTCAAATTATCTTTATAATATGGTTTTATAACTTTCCTATCCATATAAAGATAAACATTTTAAGAGATTTCTCCGCTTCGTTCGCTATCGCTCGCTTCGGTCGAAATGACGAATTATCCTTCTTACAATGACGAATTATCACTTAAAAAAGGCTTCTCCTTTAAGGAGAAGCTGTCAAGCACAAAGCAAAGCGTGCTTTTCTTCTCGTCATTGCGAGGAGCTTAAGCGACGAAGCAATCCAAAAGCAATCGCAAAAAAGCTAAAATGTCCGGATCGCTTCGGCAACAGCATCGCAATGACAAATTATTTTGAAAAAAATCCGAAAGGGGGTTTCGGCTATGAAAAAACTTTTATGCGTGATCTTATGCGTGCTTCTGCTCGGCGGCGTAATGTCGGCGTGCAAAAAGACGCAGACGACGGAAGAAGTAAAACTTGTGGCGCACTACGCTTTCGACGAAGACGGCGGGAGCGTTACGCGCGACGGGGTCAGCGGAACGGACAAGAAAATTTCGTACGTGTTCGCAGAAGACAATCAGGCGCTCCTGTATAAGAAAGCCAACGATCCGCTCCGACGCAAGGGCGTTTCGGGAAAGTCGCTGTACATGGACGGATACAGCACGTACGTACAGGATGACGATTTCCGCAATTTGCGCGGCGGCTTTACCGTGAGCGCGTTCGTTGCTCCGCGCGCGTTCGAGATCATAAACGACGACAAGCTGACGTCGGTGGTCTGCAAGGGCGACCCCGCGAGCGGCGAAGGCTTCGTTCTGGGCTACGGAAGTTTAGGCGAGTGGACTTTGTCGGTCGTTCTGCGCGATCCGCAGGACAAAATCACGACGACCGCCGTCAGAGTTTCCGATCCCAAGCACAGGCTCGAACTTTACAAATGGAACCACATAGCGGCGTCGTATTCGCCCGCCGATGCGCGCGTATCGCTGTATTTCAACGGCGAACTCGCGTATCAGACCGTTTTCCCCGACTGCAAGGGTTGGACGGTCGCGCCGAGCAGCGACTCGCTTATGATAGGGCAGTTCGTTAACGCGTCCACTTCGGGTTCGTACAAGAAAAACACGGTCGCGGGGCTTTTGGACGAAGTCCGCATATACGACGGCGAGATATCCGCGGCGAGCGTAAAGGAACTTTACTCGGCGGTGCGGGATAATTTGGATCTTCCGTACTCCGAAGTCGCGCTCGACGGCAGTATTTTCGAAACCGACCGCTACCGTCCGCAGTACCACGCTCTGCCCGACGGCAACTGGATGAACGAGCCGCACGCACCGATATATTATAACGGCAAATATCATCTGTTCTTTCAGCACAACGCGATAGGACCGTATTTCGAACCCATTCAGTGGGGTCATTTCGTCAGCGACGACATGGTGTCCTGGAAGCAAGTCAAGAACGCTGTCGTTCTCAAAGAAAACGTGTCCGACGCGGGCGTCTGGACGGGCGGATCGGTCATAGGACCCGACGGCACTCCCTGGCTCACCGTTACGGCGGGCGCGAGAAAAGCCAACGGGAGCGGACAGAACATAGCGTTCGCGCACCCGGTCGATCCGAGCGACCCCGAACTTACTGATTGGGTCTTGGAAGACGTAGTAGCTCTCACGCAGGATAACTACGGAGCGGTAAACGAGTTCCGCGATCCGTTCGTATGGCGCGACGGCGACACGTATTACATGACCGTTTCGGGCAGTAAGGGCGACGCGGGGACCGTCCACGCGTTCAAGTCGAAGAATATGCGCGAATGGGAGTACAAGGGCGACCTGTACACCGTAAGCGGAACGGCATACGACGGCAAACTCTCCACGAAATGGGAGTGTTGCAATTTCCTGCCCGTGTCGAACGGGAGCGGCGCAACGAAGTACGCGCTGTTCGTGTTGCCGCAGTATCCGCAACCGAACTACACGGAGATATACTATTTTATAGGCAATTTCGATAAGGACGCGATGAAATTCACGCCCGACGATCCGACGCCGCGACTCATGGATTACGGCGGCTGTATGTACAACGGAGCCGCGGGCTTCTGCTTCGGTCAGGAAGACGGCGCGGCGTACGAAAGCGGCAGGACGGTGATGTTCGCTCTGGCGCAGGGCAGAGAACTTTCGGACAAGGGCTGGATGCACAACGTTGCTATGCCGCTCGAACTGAAACTTTCCGACGACGGGACGGCTCTGAACTTCGCGCCGATCGCCGAAATAAGCAACCTGCGCGGCAACGTTCTCGTCGAAAAGGCGGAACAAATGAGCGCGGCGGAAGCGAGCGAAGCCGTAAAGGACGTAAGATCCGACTGCGCCGAGATCAAATTTACGATGACCGTCGGAAACAAGGGCGAAAACGCCGTGGCGGGAATAGATTTCCGTCGCGACGCAAGTAGTGCGGACGGCGAATACACGCGCTTTGCGGTAACCAACGACGAGATCAAGCTCGACAGGAGCCATTCGACGAAGCTGAACGGCGTGTTGCGCGAATACAACCCGCAGAAATGCACGCTGCTTACGGACGCGCCCGTTTACAACGTAACCGTTTATCTCGACAGATCCATGGTGGAAATTTACGTCAACGACGCGCTGAGTTTCACTTCGAGAGTCTACACTAAATTCGGCACTTCCGACGGATTCAAATTCGTCGCCGAAAATTGCGACGTGAAAATTTCCGATCTCAAAATAACGGCTATGAAAAATATAAAGGGCGAAACGCCCGCGGCGGCTTATTGGGGGTAACCGCGCCGCATTTCCGAAAAAAATCGGGAGGGAAAGTTTATGAAAAGGAAAATCGGATTTATTTTGGTTGCCGCTTTGCTGATCTTGGGAGCTTTTTCGCTGACGGCTTGCGGAAACAAAAAAGCAGACGAAACCGTATACCAGATCCGTAACGGCGGCTTCGAAACGGGCGACCTTACGGGTTGGACGGTCGAGAGCGGCAACGCGTTTTCGGACGATTGCGTAACGACGAAAAGCGATTTCGGTTTTGCCGACGACGGCTATACGGCGCGGATAGCGATGGGTCAGACGGGCAAATGGCACCTGTACGGCAAGGCGTTCGACGACAGCTACGAAAGTCAGCGCGTCGGAGCTATCAGGAGCGAAACGTTCACGCTCGGCGGCGACGGCACGGTGTCGCTCAAACTCGCGGGCGGTAGCGTCTACTACGACGACGGGACCGAAAAGCCCTTGGAAAAGCAGTGCTACGTGGGGATATATCTCGAAGACGGGCGCATGATCTCGCGCATAACGAACAGATATTTCGTCAAGCACTCGGGCAACTACGATCCGAATAAATACGCGGATATCGACGAATTCACGCCGCATACGCTTTCGACTGACAACTACAACAATTACAGCGTGAACTTAAAAGAGCATATCGGCGAGAAAATGTATATAAGGATAGTCGACGAAGATCCCGATTTCTATTACGGCTATCTGTCCGTAGACGATATACGCACGCTTTCGTCGGCGTCCGCTCAGGACGAGGGCGAATACTTCGCTAAGATCAGAACGTACGACGATATAGAACTTCCCGCAAACGACGTCGCGAACGGCGGTTTCGAAACGGGCAGTATCGCAGGCTGGACGGTAACGGAAGGCGACGCTTTTTCGCACCTGGGCGTCAACGCAAGCCCGACCTGGTGGCGCGAGAACATTCCGTACAACCGCGACGGCGAATATCATTACGGATTCTACAATCCGACCGCGACCGGCAGAATGAGAAGCAACGTTTTCACGCTTTCGGGCAGCGGCTACGTTTCGTATAAACTCGGCGGGTGCGCCGACAGGAGCCGCGCGTACGTCAGGATAATGGCGCAGATAAAAGGCGAAGAAGTCGAACTCGCGCGCGTTTCGAACTCTAAGTTCAGGGATATCCAGTTCCCGTACGTTTCGAACGGCTTGAAACTTGCGAACATGGTTCAATATTATATCGACCTGTCCGGCTATCTCGGCGAAAAGATATTCTTCGAAGTCGTCGACGAAAACGCCGATACGAACGAAAACGCCTGCGTCGTTCTCGACAGCGTCAAAGCGTATTACGAAGAAAGACCCGTTTTCGACGGCGAAGCGTTCGAAGTCAAAGTAGATCTGTTCGTTCCCGACATCGAACCCGTGAACGAGTATCAGGTCAAGAACGGCACGTTCGAAACTGGCGACCTTACGGGTTGGACGGTCGGAAATACGGGAGATATGTTCGAGCCGTGGACGGTCGTAAACGAAGACGGTTGGTGGAACGAAAACCTTTCGTATAACCGCCGCGGCAAGTATAACTTCTCCACGCTCGGCACGAGCGCCGACAATTGGTTGAAAGCCGGCGTTACCGGAAGCATGCGCAGCGAAACGTTTACGGTCGGCGGAAGCGGTTTCATGACGTATCTTATGGGCGGACGCGGCGGCTACATTGCTCTGTGGAAAGAAGTCGAAGACGGCGACGACGTACTGCTCGAAAAGTTCTACAACCACGGATTTATGATCGACGACCCCGGGTCTATCACGCCCGAAAAGTTCAATATCACGGCGTTCCTTTGCAACATGGTGGAATACAAAGCGGATATTTCGGAGTATCTCGGCGAAAGGGTTTACTTGGAGATCGTCGACGACAACCACCATTCCGAGGAGTTCCTTAACGTAACGCTCGTCGACAGTATTATAACGTACCACGAAGAAGAACCCGCAGGCGCGTACCGTCCCGCATATGTAAACGGCGACTTAAAAGCGCTTATCGCTACGGCAAAGGCGATAGAGATCGGCGACTACACGCAGGCAAGTTTCGACGCTTTGCGGGCTAAGATAACGGCGGCGGAAGCCGTTGCGAATAACGGTCAGAGCCACGTAAACGAAGTCAACGCGGCAAAAGACGCTTTGCAGTCCGCGATCGACGCGCTCACGCTCAAAGTTCCCGAAAAGGTAAACGGAGCGAACACGGCGCTCAGCGTGCGCAAGGGCGGCTCGCGCGCAGTTACGATCTCCGACTACGTAAACGAAAACGGACTTAACGGTATCACGTATTCGCTTACGGTTTCGGGCGACGGACTTTCCGCAGATACGACCGCTCCGACAGCAAACTTCACCGTTTCGGCTTCGAATACGGCTCAGAGCGGCACGGCGACGCTGACGGTAATTTATAAGAAAGAAACGGCGTTCACCGTCGAATTTACCGTAACCGTAACCGACGGCACGTTCACGGTACCGAACGAAGCTCCCGAACTCGACGTCGATCTGTTTACGTTGAAAGAAGGAAATAAAACGGATATAGTCGCTTCCGAATACGTTCGTATCGCCGAGCAGGGCATAACGCTCACGTATTCCGTTACGGGGACGAACGGGTGTTCCGCTACCGTCGACGGAACGAAGATCACCGTTGCGAAAGCGAACGCTTCGGCGGGCAACGCTACCGTTACCGTAAAGGTTACGGACGCCGCCAACGGTTTGGAAAAAGAATTTACGCTCACGCTCAAATATTACGACAGTACGCCGTACCGTCTTGAAAACGGCGGTTTCGAAACGGGCGACCTTACGGGTTGGGCTACTACCGGCGACGCGTTCGAAGACTTTATGGTTCGCGGTAGCGCAACCGATGCAAACGTTGATTCGTCCATATTTAATGCAGAAAGATTGTATGGACGCGTAGGAAAATTCAACTTTACTTCGTTTGAACACGGAGCGCAAGGAAATCTCGAAAATCGCACGGGAACGATGACTTCGTCTACGTTTACGGTGGGCGGAACAGGTTGGATAACGTTCCTTATGGGCGGCGGTGCAAATATGAATGAAGTGTATATTTCGGTATATCTTGCCGACAGCAACACGGAAATCGCTCGCTACGGCAACAGGTTCTTTAAGTCTCCATATAAAGTCGGCAATAATACTTACGGACGCGAAGGCGAGTTTACTCCTTATGCTGCGGATTTAAGCGAACATATAGGCAAGAGAGTTTATATAAAAGTTACAGACAATGCAACTGCCGGTTGGGCGCTCGTTACGCTTGACGAATTCGTAACTTATTACGCTACCCAAAACGATTTGCCGAATATAGTAAATGACGTAGATCTTATTGCAAATCCTACGCGCGAACAGTATATGTCTCAATACCGAATTGCACAAAATATAAAACCTTAACTCACAGGAGAATATATTCGAATAATATGGCAAAAGCGACTTATCTGATCTCATCCGACAGGACCCGTCAGGCATTCCACCTGACGGGCGAGCGCGGGTGGATAAACGACCCCAACGGACTTATTTACTACGGTGGCAAATATCACGCGTTTTATCAGTATCACCCGTACTCGACGCAGTGGGGACCCATGCACTGGGGACACGCCGAGTCCGACGACCTTGTCAAGTGGAAATACCTGCCGATCGCGCTGTATCCCGACAAAGACTACGATATAGACGGCTGTTTTTCGGGTACCGCCATGACCGTAGGAAAGCGGCTGTACGTTATGTATACGGGAGTCAAAGCCGACGGCGGCGGTCGCGCGGCGCATCAGGTGCAGTGTCTTGCGTACTCCGACGACGGCGTACACTTTTTCAAGCACGAGAAAAACCCCGTGATAGGGAGCGATCTCGTCCCCGACGGGTATTCTCCTTTCGATTTCCGCGACCCTAAGCTGTTCGAGTACGACGGAAGCTACTACTGTATGGCGGCGGCGCGCAAGATAGGCGGCGGCGGAAGATTTCTCGTGTACAGATCGGACGATCTCGTGGATTGGACTTTTTGCAAAGATCTGTTCGGGTGCGACGTTCCGAACGGCGATATGATCGAATGTCCCGACTGCGTTATAAAGGACGACCTTATGCTCTGCTGTATGCAGTACGTGAACGACGGGCGGCTCGGCAACAAGAACGTTCATACCGCGCTCTATGCCGCGGGCAAGAACTTTACGCAAGACGATTTCGTGCCGATAGATTACGGGTTCGATTTTTACGCGCCGCAGACTTTTTCGGACGGCAAAGACCTTTACATGATAGCCTGGATGCAGATGTGGGACAGAAATATCCCGTCTGTAAAATTCGGTTGGGCGGGCGGCATGACTCTGCCGCGCAAACTGAAAGTCGAAAACGGCAAGCTGTTGCAAAAGCCGTGCGATCTGTCGGCGTACTACGGAAAGACCGACGAAATTTCGCGTGAGAGCATAGACGGCGCGTTGCGGCTCAAAGGCGAATGTTTCGTGTTGGAACTCACGGCGGACAAAGCCGAGCGGTTCAGATTGGAAATGAAAAAGTCCGAAAACAAGTGCGTTTCGCTCGAATACGACCCCGAAAAAAAGGAACTCGTTTTCAGCCGCGCGAACTCGGGCGAAATAATAATCGGCGTCGAAAAAGACGAAGATTCGCTCGCGTTCCTGCGCCGCATGCCCGTCGAAAAGGACGGACTCGGCATAACGGTGGTCGCGGACAGGTTTTCCGTCGAGATCTTCTCCGAAGGCAAATCGCTTTCGGCGACCGTCTGCCCGCCCATGGGAGCGGACGGCATAGAACTCAGCGGAGAGCTGAAAAATTTCCGCCTTGTGAAACACGAACTGAGATCCGATTGACTTTTTTCGGCTCGGGCTGTAAATTATATTTCGGGAGCGTAAAAAATGGTACTTTCATACGGCGAAATATTGGCGGATATGATAGGCAGGACGCAGAACGGCGTGCTGTCGTACGACAGATATGCTGGCGGCGCGCCGCTGAACGTGGCTTGCGCGTGTTCCCGCGCGGGCGGCAAGAGCGGCTTCGTCGGGTGCGTCGGAAACGACCTTATAGGCGAGTTTCTTTCGGATTTCGCGTCGGCACAAAATTTCGAAGTCTGCTCCGTGTCGAAGATAGAAGATAGGAACACGACTCTCGCGTTCGTTCAGCTTTCGGACGACGGCGAGCGGAGTTTTTGCTTTTACAGAAAAAATACGGCGGACTACGCGATGAAAGAAGAAGCGCTGCCTATGATCGACCGCGCGGATATCGTGCATTTGGGTTCGCTTATGCTGTCGGAAAAGGAAGGGCGCGAGTTTGCGGACAAACTCGTCGGAAAAGTCAAAAAAGCGGGCAAAAAACTGAGTTTCGACATAAACTACCGCGACGATATTTTTCCCGACCCCGAGCGGGCGAAAAAGATCTACTCGGAGTACGCCGAAGCGGCGGACATAGTGAAATATTCCGAAGAAGAACTCGAAATGTTCACGGGCAAGAAAGGGTTCGACGGCTTGAAAAGCGTCGCGCGGGAAAATAAGCTCGTTTGCGTAACGCTCGGGAGCAAGGGGAGCGCGTACGCTCTCGGTTCGCGAACGGGCGCGGCGGACAGCATAAAAGTAAAGGTCGTCGACACGACGGGCGCGGGCGACGCGTTTTACGGCGCGCTACTCTCCAAGCTCGACGGCAAAGACTTTTCCGCGCTTTCGGATAAGGAACTCGGCTCGATCTTCCGCTTTGCGAACGTTGCGGGCGCGCTCGCGACGACGGCGCGCGGAGCGATAGACGGCTTGCCGACGAAAGAGCGGATCGAAACGTTGATTTAGCTCTCGCTTGAAAAACCGAACGAAAAATTATTTTTCGACTCTGCGGAAGCGCGGAGTTTTTTTCGGCTGTTTTTTGCTTGCAATTAGGCGAAAAAAAGACTATAATATACTACGAAAAAAATTGAAAGCGCAGGCATCGCCGGATGCGGGCTACGTATGACAAGGCGGCTCGGTCATTTATGTCAAAATAAACTCGCTCGCCGCCTTGTCATCTGTGGCCCGCCTGCGACGCGCCTACACTTTCAATAATGTTTTGTAATACGGGAGATATATTTATAACATGAAAGAATTCAAAGCCGAATCGAAAAGACTACTCGACCTTATGATCAACTCGATCTACACGAACAAGGAAATTTTCCTGCGCGAGCTTATATCCAACTGCTCGGACGCTATCGACAAGCGGCGCTTTCTGTCGCTTACGGACGCGAACGCGGCGGCGGACTTTTGCATAAACG
>DBEXQE010000073.1:0-1651 GCA_048167245.1 Christensenellales bacterium
ACGGGCGGAGCGGGGTCGATAGGCTCGGAACTTTGCCGTCAGGCGCTGAAATTCGGCTGTAAGCATCTCGTTATTTTCGATATGCACGAAAACGGTATGTTCGAACTCGATATGGAGCTTGCGGCGACTTATCCCAAAACGCGCTATTCGCTCGCTATGGGTACCGTCCGCGAAAAGGACAGATTAAAGGATGTTTTCGAAAAGTACAAGCCCGAAGTCGTTTTCCATGCGGCGGCGTACAAGCACGTTCCGATGATGGAGATCTCGGCGTGCGAAGCCATTAAAAACAACGTGTTCGGCACGCTGAACGTGATAAATCAGAGCATAGAATCGGGCGTCGAAAAATTCGTTCTTATCTCGACCGACAAAGCCGTTAATCCCGCGAATATCATGGGCGCGAGCAAGCGTATCGCCGAAATGCTTATACAGAATATAGGCAAGAGAAGCAAAATGAAGATGGCGGCTGTGCGCTTCGGCAACGTTCTGGGGTCGAATGGAAGCGTTATACCCGTGTTCTTGAAGCAGATAAAAGAAGGCGGTCCGATCACGCTGACCGACAGGAACATAAAGCGCTACTTCATGACGATACCCGAAGCCGTAAGGCTCGTGCTTCAAACGGGCGCGCTCGCGGCGTCGGGCGAAGTGTTCGTTCTCGATATGGGCGAACCCGTCTACATATACGACTTAGCTTGCGACCTTATACGTATAAACGGACTCGTTCCCGAAAAGGATATCGAAATAGTCGTTACGGGTCTGCGCCCGGGCGAGAAAATGTTCGAAGAATTGCGCTACGACAAGGAAACGACGGACGCGACTATCCACGAAGGCATTTTCGTAACTCATTTGCAGGACGTGAACACCGCCGAGTTCGAAAAGCAACTCGAAAAACTTTATAAGTACTCGCACGCGGAAGACGAAGAAAACACGATAAAGACGATCTTCTCCGTAGTTCCGAGCACGTATCGAAATATGGCGCTCGAGGAGCAGATAAAGAGTAAGGAGTTTATTGATCAGGGCGTGCGCCACGGCGGCGCATAGCGGCGGCGTATCCGGGCGCGCATAACGGCTACGCGCGGTGCGTCGGCTCAATCGAGTATTAGATATACACTCATTCGCCGCCGCGCCGCCTGTTGCCGTTCTTCACACCCGTCTCCGCCGCCTACGGCTGATCGTTCGACCGTTCTCCGCACCCGCTCCGCCGCACTGTCCGTGAGCCATCGCCGCGTAGTGGCGAACGCTACGAGCCGCAGGCTGTCATTTCGACCAAGCGACGCAGTCGCGCGTGGAGAAATCGCTAAAAATTATCCTTATAGGGCAAAGCTATGAAATTTTACGAAGCATTATTATTGGGACTTGTGCAGGGACTCGGCGAATTTCTGCCCATATCGAGTAGCGGACACCTTGTGCTTTTACGCGAGATCATGGGTATTCGCGGAGATTTTATGCTGTTCGATATAATGTTGCACGTGGCTACGCTTTTGGCGATACTCATAGTATTTTATAAAGACATACTCGGTCTTTTCAGACGCCCGTTCAAAACGTTGGGACTTATCGTTCTCGCGTCCGTTCCCGCGGTCATCACGGGGCTAGCGTACAAACTGCTCGACGTGCAGATATTCGAGAGCGCGACCTAGATGTGCTGTTTCTTCCT
>DBEXQE010000074.1:0-1503 GCA_048167245.1 Christensenellales bacterium
CTTATTCGGCGACCGCTTTGTCGAGTTCGACTGCGGCGCGGTAGTAAATTTCGACGAGTTTTTCGAAGTCTTCAAGTTTCAGGCACTCGTCGGCGTTGTGAATGTTCGTTTCGGCGCCCGGGAAGGTGGGACCGAAAGCTACGGCGTTCGGAAGCTCGCGCGCGTACGTTCCGCCGCCCGATTTAACTATATAAGTTTCGTTGCCCGTCGTTTCGGCGTAAACTCTCAGCAGCGTTTTAACGAGCGTGCCGTTTTCGTCCGCGTACAGATTTTTCGCGTAGTGCAATACTTCGTATTCGGAGTTTTCCGGCATCGCGCTCATTATCTTTCCGATGATCGCGTCCTTGTCGGCGCAAAGCGGCAGGCGCATATCGAGCGTTAAGACGAGCTTGTCTTTTTCGAGTTTTACGGCGCCTAAGTTCAGCGTGAGAGCGCCCGATTTTTCGTCTTTGCACGCTATGCCGAGCTTTTTGGGTGCGTCCGCGGAGCAAAGCGAACCGTAGACCGTCGAAACGGTCGTGCCGCAATTCTCTCCCGAAAACGCTTTGAGAAAAGCCATGAGTTTGAATATGGCGTTGTCGCCCTTTTCGGGAGCCATCGCATGACCCGCGACTCCGCGCGTTTCTATTTCGGCAAAGTTTTCGAACAGCCTTGCGGAAAAGTCCTTTAAGTCGTAGCCGTTCTCGGCAAGAAAAGAGCAGACGTTTTCGGTGCGGAACACTGAGTTCGCGCCCGTTCTTTCGCAAAGATCCTTTATCTTTCCGTACGGTGTGCTGTTCTTGCGGAAGCGCAAAACGGCTTTGTCGGGAACTACGTTCGGTCTGTCGCCCGCGCTCAGGTATTCTACCGTTTCAGTAAGCCGTTTGTCCGCGGGAACGGTAACCTTTAGGTGAAGTATTCCCTTTTCGCTGCCTATTATCGGGAAATCCGCGTCGGGTACGAACGACGCAACGGGAATTTCTCCGCGTCCTACGTAATATTTCATGCAAGCCGAGCCGTTTTCTTCGTTGCAACCGACTATAAGCCTGATGCGGTGATGCAGGTTTACGTTTTCGTCTTTAAGGCGTTTCAACACGTGCAGAGCCGCGATCGCGGGACCCTTGTCGTCGGCGACGCCGCGCCCGTACAGATATCCGTTGTCGAGCGTCAGCGAAAACGGGGGATAACTCCAACCGTCTCCGACTGGAACAACGTCGAGATGACATAAAATTCCTATGCAGCTTTTTCCGCTTCCGACTTCCGCATATCCGCAGTAGCCGTCCATATTCTCGGTTTTCAAGCCGTACGAATTTGCCTTTGCCAAAAACAGATCGAGCGTTTCGCGCATTTTCTTTCCGAACGGCGCGCCGCTCTCGGGTTTTCCCATAAGGCTCTCGATTTCCATAAGTTCTTTTAAGTCGTTAAGCATTTAAGATCGTTCCTTTCGGCTATTTCGCTTGCAAATTTGTCGCCTATGAATTATAATATACAAGTAAGAAAATTATACTACGGAATACAAATATT
>DBEXQE010000075.1:0-1968 GCA_048167245.1 Christensenellales bacterium
TTATTTTTATGTTTTTCCGCGTCCATTTCGCTTGACTTTTGGCGCTCTTAATATTATGATTTTATCGTTCGGAAAATTTTTCGATCCGAACGCTACAACCAAATAACCGCCGGGGGTGCTGTAAAAAGCTGAGATCATACCCTTTGAACCGGCCAAGGCAATACTTGAACGGGAGTTAACAAAGACGTTTTTCGGCGCGCCCTTTTTACGGGGTGCGTTTTATTTTTTATTACGCGACGGCGGGAAGGAACAAAGGAGGTAAAAAACATGTTCCGTAATTTTCTGCTGGGTAGCGCGTTTCTGGATTCGTTCAAGGACGAAAACGGAGATAAGCGCTACGTCTACGACGACGTGTGGACGGGATTCGCGCAAGACGCTCTTACGAAAGTCTTTCTGTATTCCGCTATCGCACTCGTCGTAATACTTTTCGCCGTCGGGATTTTCGTGCGTTTCAGAAAAGCCGAGATCCTGAAAAGCTACGTAAAGACCGCTCTTACGATAGCTTCGGGGTTTGCCGCGACAGTCATCGTTACGATGCTCGCGCTCGAATTCTTCGATATGGCGGAAAAAGACTCGCTGTTCGGTATAGTAATATACCCGTCGGTCGCGCTCGGCGTAACGGTCGTTCTGAGTATCGCCGCATGCTACGTTTGCAGTCTGTTCTCGAAAAAAACGTTCAGGATCTCGCTCATAGTCTGCGGAAGTCTTTGCGCCGCCGCTCTTATCGCGCTGTTCGTCTGCCTGGGCGTCTACTTCGCGTCCGGAGAAGCCGCGGACACTAACGGAGTAACGCAGGAGTCCGTAAAAAATCTGCCGCTGTATCTTTGCTCGCTCGGCTTGATAGCCGCCGTTGCGCTTATAGCCGTCTTTATGGGCAAGGGCGAAGAAAAAGGGTTCGAAACGAAACACATCGCGTACGCCGCCGTCTGCATTTCGATGAGCTTCGCGCTCTCGTACATAAAGCTGTTCGCCATGCCGCAAGGCGGATCGGTTACGCTTGCAAGCCTTTTGCCGCTCATGCTCTACTCGTATATGTTCGGAGTAAGAAAAGGCGTTTTCGCGGGCTTTATATACGGAATACTGCAAGCCGTGCAAGACCCGTGGATCCTGCATCCGGCTCAGTTCCTGCTCGACTACCCCGTTGCGTTCGCGGCGATCGGCGTTTGCGGAATGTTCCGCAATATCGGAAAATTCAAAAAAATGCCGCAGGTTTCGTTCACTCTCGGCGCGATAGTCGCAAGCTGTCTGAGATTTATTTCCCACGTGTTCTCTGGCGTGTTCGCATTCTCCGAATTCGCGTTCGACAGCGCGGGCAATCCGATGAACGCTTGGATATACAGCCTGGGCTACAATTCCTTCGTATTCATCGACATAGCGATAGTTATCGCAGTCGGCGCGCTCGTGCTTTCGTCGAAAGCGTTCGTCCGCGAACTGGATCGCCACTCGGCTAAAAAAGCCGAAGTAAAAACGGAAGAACAGACGAGCGAAGAAACGAAATAAATTTTAACGCGCGCTTTGTCTTTTCTTATTGCGGCTCTTTTTCAAAGGCTTCTCTTTTTCGGGGAGCCTTTGATTTTTTATTGCCGCGAAACATTCGACGGACTTGTGGCTGTTCCGAGCCACGCTCTGCAAAATCCCGACGCTCGCGCAGAATACGATAAGCGACGAACTCCCCGCGCTGATGAACGGCAAGGGTAGCCCCGTGGGCGGGATCGATCCCGTTACGACCGCAATGTTCACAAGCACCTGAATGGCTATGATCGCGGCAACACCGCTCGCTAAATAGCATCCGAACCTGTCGCTGCTCTGCTGAGCTATTTTCACCGCGCGGTAGATAAGAAAGACGTACGCGGAAATAACGGCAAGACAACCGAAAAGCCCGAGCTCTTCTCCTATTATGCTGAAAATAAAATCGCTCTCCGAGAACGGCAGAAACAGATATTTCTGACGCGAGTTGAAAAGCCCGAG
>DBEXQE010000076.1:0-1881 GCA_048167245.1 Christensenellales bacterium
TACGTTGCCATGACGAACGGCTACTTCTCGGACGAAGGTTTGGAGATAGAACTTACGAACGGCGGCGGCGCGGACGCCGTTATGGCGGCTATTACATCCAAGTCCGTGGATATCGGTCTTATGGGTCCCGAGGCCACTATTTACTGCCACGTCGGCGGACAGAAAGACTACCCCGTTATATTCGGACAGCTCACAAAGCGCGACGGATCGTTCCTTATCGGCAGAAACGACGAAAAGGATACGTTCGACTGGGCGTCGCTTAACGGCAAAAAGATAATAGCGGGCAGAAAAGGCGGCGTTCCCGCAATGACGCTCGAATACGTTCTGCGCGAACACGGCGTCGAGATAACGACCGAGAACTTCGACACTTCGGTCGCGTTCAACCTGACGGCGGGAACGTTCGAAGGCGACAAAACTTACGAGTACTGCACGCTGTTCGAACCCACGGCTTCCGAATTCGAAGCGGCGGGCAAAGGATACGTCGTCGCTTCCGTAGGAGAAGCGAGCGGCGAGATCCCCTACACCGCGTTCTCGGCTAAGAAAAGCTATATCGACAAGAACACGGATAAGGTCGAAGCGTTCCTGCGCGCCGTCGTCAAAGGATATAAATTCCTGCGCGACAACTCGCCCGACGTAGTTGCCGAAGCTCTTTCCCCGCAGTTCCCCGGAACTCCGCTCGATTCGATCTCGGCGTCGGTAACGCGCTATCTCGAAATCGACGCATGGTCCACTACCCCCGTTATGAGCAAAGCGTCGTTCGACAGACTGCAAGACGTTATGGAAAGCGCGGGAGAACTCAGCGAGCGCGCCGACTACAACGTAGCCGTCTACAACGAGATCGCGAAAAAGGTTACTTTGTAAGACAGCAAGAGTTAAAACGTCAACTACTACCAAGTCAACTATCAAGACTTTTAACTACACTACCAAGACGGCACAGACGGGTGCAAAGACGCGCAACAGGCGGAAGAAGGCGAAGCGGCTCGTATTCGGACATACGTGCCCGAGCCGACGCCCCGCACGTAGCGCGTATGTGCGCCCGTATGCGCCGCCGCTAAGGAAAAAGATCATGGAAATACTGAAAATGTCCGGCATCCAACTGACCTATCAAACGCCGGACGGAGAAACGGAAGCTATACGCAATATAAGTCTTTCGATCGAAGACGGCGAATTCGTGGCGATCATAGGCCCGTCGGGTTGCGGCAAAACGACCGTGCTGTCGATGATAGCGGGTCTTATAAAGCCGAGCGGCGGAGAAATTTTCATAGAAGGAAAAAAAGTCGAAGGCACGGGAAACGACGTGGGCTATATGCTTCAACGCGATCAGCTTTTCGAATGGCGTACGATAGAAAGCAACGTTATGCTTGGACTCGAAGTGCAGAAAACGGCGACTCCCGAAAATAAAGAGTACGCCGTAAAAATGCTCGAAAAGTACGGCTTGGGCGACTTCAAAAAGCACCTGCCGAAACAGCTGTCGGGCGGCATGCGCCAACGCGCCGCGCTCATAAGAACGCTTGCGTTCAAGCCGAAAATACTATTGCTCGACGAACCGTTTTCCGCGCTCGATTTTCAGACTCGCATAGCCGTTTGCGACGACTTTCATTATATAACCCGCGCGGACAAAAACACGGCGGTACTCGTAACGCACGACATTTCCGAAGCTATCAGCCTTGCCGACAGAATAGTCGTGCTGTCCTCGCGACCTGCCGAAGTTAAAAACGTTTACACGATCGATATTGACGGAAAACCGCTCGAGCGGCGCGAAAACCCGAAGTTCTCGTCCTGGTTCGACGTCATTTGGAAGGACGTAAGCAGATGAAAAAAGTATTGAGTTTGCACGAACAATATTTGCGTTCGATGCGTTTGAATAAAATAAAAGTATTG
>DBEXQE010000077.1:0-5151 GCA_048167245.1 Christensenellales bacterium
GAGAGCATTTCGCGCGACAGCGTTCTTCACGATAAAACGGACCTTATTATAAACGTGTGCGAAGTGAACAATCTTTCGCGCAATCTGTATCTGACGCTTCAACTTCTCGAAATCGGCGCGCCCGTGTTGCTTGCGGTGAATATGGTCGACGAACTGAAAAAGCGCGGGAAAAAACTCGACGCCGAAAAACTAAAAGACCGCTTGAAGATCCCCGTCGTCCCCGTAAGCGCGAAATACAAAGCCGACGCAAAACGGCTTATCGAAGAAGCGACCGACCGTATCAAATCGGGCGATAAAAAGCATGCGGAATTAACGTATCTGAATAAATTGCCCGTAAAAGAGTTTGTATCCGTTATCGGAGGCAATGCCGAGAGAGCGGGGCTTAGACCCGAATATGCGGCGGTAAAACTCATGGAGAACGATCCGTTCGTGCTCGGCGCGTTGAATTTAAGCGACGGACAAGTTAAGACTCTCGAAAAATACGGCGATTTACAGCCTGCGGTGGCGGCGGCTCGGTTCAAATTCATAGACGAGATCGTAAACGGCGTGATAACCGACGATGATCCGGCGAAGAAAAAGAAAAGCGGAGATAGAACGAAACGGAGCGTAAGCGGCGCGATAGACGGAATAGTCCTGAACAAGTACGCGGCGATACCTGTATTTCTGCTCGTTATGGCGGCGATCTTCGTTCTGACTTTCGGGCTTGTCGGAAAATACCTGTCCGACCTTTTCGAGCTGTTTATCGAAAAGTGCATATACGATCCGATAAGCGGCGGACTTAAGTCCGTTAGCTGTCCCGTCTGGATAACGGGAATACTCTGCGACGGCATCATTCTCGGCGTAGGCGGGATACTCGCGTTTTTGCCGCAGATAGTTCTGCTGTTCTTCTTTCTGGCTCTGCTCGAAGACAGCGGATATATAAGTCGCGTGGCTTTTATGACGGACGGATTTTTTCGGAAGATAGGTCTGTCGGGCAGGTCGGTATTCACAATGCTCATGGGGTTCGGCTGTTCGGCTACCGCCGTTCTGACCGCGCGCGGACTCGAAGACGAAAAGATGCGCAAGAAAACAGTTCTGCTCACGCCGTTCATGTCGTGCAGCGCAAGGCTTCCCGTTTATTCGGTCATAGCGTCGGCGTTTTTCGCAAAAGGTCAGCCGTTTATAATTTTCGGAATGTACGTTCTCGGCGCGGCGGTGGCTATCCTGCTTGCCGTAGTATTCGAAAAATGTTTCAAGAACTTAAAGAGCGGGAAACTTTCGTTTATAATGGAAATGCCGCCGTACAGGTTTCCCACGCTCGAACGCATCATGCAGATAATTTGGAACAACGTCAAAGTTTTTCTCGTCCGCGTCGGAACGGTGGTGTTCGCGTTGAACGTTATAGTTTACGTTCTGTCCAACTTTTCGTTTACGTACGGCTACGTCGTCGGGACAGATCGCAAGAGTATTTTCGAGTGCGTGGGCGAGTTTTTCGCGCCCGTATTCGCGCCGCTCGGCTTCGGGAATTGGCGTGCCGTAACCTCGCTGTTGTCGGGGCTTGTCGCGAAAGAAGTCGTGATCTCGTCGATCGAAAGTTTGGGCGGCGTTTCCGAAATTTTCGCGGGAGATCACGCGGCGCTTTCGGCTTTGGCTTTTATGGTTTTTACGCTGTTATACGTGCCGTGCATTGCCACGCTCGCGGCGATACGGAAAGAAGCGGGGCGCAAATGGATGCTGTTTTCGCTCGGGTTGCAACTGTCGGCGGCTTACGTAGTGTCGCTTGTATTCTACTGGACGGGCAGACTTATTCTGCTGAACAAAGGGCTCGGCATAGGTCTTGCCGTGCTCGTGCCGATACTCGTTTTCTGCTTTTGCGTGCTTGTTTCGGCGGGAAAGAAAAAATCGCTTTGCGGTAACTGCGAGGGGTGTGCGCGCGGGTGTACGGGCGGGAAGAAAAACGTCGGGGACTTAAATAAATGAAAAAGAGCTTTACTGTCGGAACGGGCGGAAAAAACGTAGCCGACTTTCTTTCGGAAAAGATCGAGACCGTTTCGGTAAAAAACATAAAAAAGCAGATAAAGCAAAGGGAAGTACGCGTAAACGGGGAGCGCACCGACGGAAATATTATCTTGCGCGCGGGCGATACGGTGGAAATTTTCGTTCCGTCGTTTATGGAAAACGAACCCGATATAAGGATAGTTTATTCCGACGAAAACATAGCCGTTGCGGACAAGCCCGTAATGTGCGGCGTCGAAACTACGCTGACCGATTTTATGAAAAGCAGGTTCGATCGGGCTAAGCCCGTTCACAGGCTCGACATGAACACGACGGGTCTTGTCATATTCGCGCTGAACGACTACGCTTACGACGAGTTGTTGAAAATTTTCAAGGACAGGACTATCGGAAAATATTATTCCGCGCTCGTTTGGGGTAAATTCGAGCGCGAAAGCGACACGCTCGTCGCATATCTGAAAAAGGATGCCGCGAAAGCCGTTTGTTCGGTCGTCGCCGCTCCCGCGCCCGGTTACGAGAAAATAATAACGGCGTACGAAACGGAAGAAGTTTTCGAGAACTATTCGCGTCTGAGAGTAAAACTCGTTACGGGCAAAACGCATCAGATCCGCGCGCACATGGCGTTCGCGGGTCATCCTATACTCGGCGATCACAAGTACGGAACGAACGAGATCAACCGTCTTTTTCCGTATAAGTTCCAACAGCTCCGCGCCGTCGGGATAAAGTTTCCCGAGCTGAGCGGCAGGCTCGCAAGTTTAAGCGGAAAGGAAATTAACGTTCCAAACGCCCGCTAACTATTGACTATTGACTTATTTTGGTATATAATAAATATATTCCGTAAAGTCAATACTAAACGCGAGGCAGTATGCAGGTCGGTAAAATCAAAAACAGAGCGAAAATGTTCTTGGGCGTAAATAAGTATTACCCGCTTTTGCTCAATGCGGGAATGACGGGGATTCTCGTCGTTATTTTGCTTTTGACTTTCGCTTTGTCGCACGTTTCCGGGTGGACGTGGCTCATGTGGTACGGAATAGTTCTGCTCGCGGCGTTTTACGTTTTCTCGGCACCCGTAGCGTATTCCGCGACCGATTTTTATATTCGCGCGTTCAATACGAAAAATACCGAAAGTTTCAGACTTTTCGAAGGTTTCAAAAAGGAAAATTTTTGGCGGTCGGTGCTCATCCGTCTTATAAGAACGGGCATGGGACTCGGCTTTACGGTTTTGCTTATAGTTCCGGGCGTAATGTTTTTACTGCGCACGGCTTTCGTGTATTACGTTATAAATAATAATCCGACGACGAAAGCGTGGGACGCGATCCGCGAAAGCAATCAGCTCGTAAAAGGTCATACTGGCGAACTGTTCAAGATCTGTCTTACGTTTACGGGTTGGTTTTTGCTCGGTATAATTACGTTCGGACTTGCGTTCATTTACGTGTCGCCGTATTACCGCGCCGTTAAAACGCTTTACTTCCGCGCCGTTCTGATCGGCGTGAAAGACGCTTCCGCCGCCGCTACGAAAAGCGGACAAAAGAGCGCGCCGAAGCAGAGCGGAGAACTGAACGATCAAATCGAAATGCTCGAAAGGCAGATAAAAGCCATGGAGAGCGGAACGAACGGAACGGCTCCGAAAGCAGCCGCGCCGAAAACGCAAGTAAATACGCAAAACGTTCAAAGCGCGCCGAAATCCGATCTGCGCACGGAGAACGTCGCGCCGACCGCCGAAAAAGAGAAAGCGGTCGTAACGGAAACGGAGAACGTAAGCGCAGAGCCGCTCGTTCTCGACGAAGTGGGCGATATAACGCTTACTTCCGGCGACAGAGTGGAAGAAGTCGAATTGCCTACGGTCGAAAAGCCGAAAGAAAGCGCGGATACGTCGGGACGCGACGCTCCCGAAAGCGTTACGACGCGCGAAATAGAAATTATGGAAAACGAAAGTTTCGAAGATTTCAAGGCAAGAGTTGCGAAGTTGAGAAACGATAAGATAGCTCGGCAGAAATCCGTATCTCAGGAGCGACCCGCCGCAGAACAGCCTAAAACTCAGCCGCAGGGTGCGCAACAGCAGTTCGGACAACAGCAGCCGCCGCAGGCTCAGCCGCGACAGAGCGTAAACAATACAAACGCCGAAACACGCAATAACCAAAACGCCGCGGCGGACGGGCAGAGAAGACTGTCGCGCGAAGAAATACTCGAAAAAATCAAACGCGAAAGAAACGCCGGGAAATAGATATGAAAAAAAACAAGATCAAATATTCTTTGACTGCGAAACAGCGCAAAGAGCAAAGAATGGAAGCGAAGAATAAAGAAGCCGAAAAATCGGCGAAAGCGGAAAAACTCGAAGCGGCTCCCGCGACGGAGGAAGTTTCGGGCGAGGCAGTGAGCGAAGTTGCGGCTGAGAAAACGGTTTTCGGTCTTAAACCGTCGGCGTTTGCGATAATAATCGTCTGCGCCGTTTTGGCGATCGCTCTTATTATCACGGCTATCCTGTTGCCTGTTTTAAGTCCGAGATTCGCATACCGCAAGGTGGACAATCCCGTTGCGGTCATTTATCTTTCGAACGGCGAAACGCTCGAATTCGAAGTGTACGAAAAAGAAGTCCCGAATGCTGCGACGAATTTTCTCTATCTCGCTAAAAACAATTATTTCAACGGCTCGATCATTTTCGACAGGCAAAACAATTATATAAGGTTCGGCGGGTTTTACGACACCGAATACAATCACCGCGAAACGGACGAGAGTTTCAACGCAAAGTTCAAGGATATAACTAAGTCCGCAAGCGCGAAATATAAATTTCAGTACCGTCTTTCGGCGGACACGTCAAATCAGGCGAAATTCGGACAGACGGAAGGATATCTGTCGTTTATGCAGAATTCTTCGTCTACGGAATTTCAGATCTGCACCGTGTCGGGTTCGCCGCTGACCGCTACCAACGGAGAAAATACGCGCACCGTAAACGCGATATCTTTCGCGCGCTGTTTGAACGAGAAAGTCATGAATAAGCTGACCGAGCTTTACGCGAGCATGGAAAACACCGTTTCTCACGGCAGTTATTGGAAATATCCCGCGCCCGTCGTAAAGATAGAGAAAATAAAGCTCTATAACATGGATAATTCGAAGTGGAAAAATTTCAATTTCGACGATTATTTTAAGGATAAGATTAGC
>DBEXQE010000078.1:0-15511 GCA_048167245.1 Christensenellales bacterium
AATAGTAGCCGTCTTTCTCAAATCGCGGTATCCACTCGGCAAGGCGGACGGGATCGTCGTTTCCTTGAATGTCGTCGTAGACTTTTCCGTCCGTTACGTTGCCGTTTTCGTCTTTTACCGTTATTTCGAGTTTGTATTTCTTTCCGCTTTTCGTGCCGCAAACGCAGGGCGCGATACTCGTTTTGTTACCGTACTTTACGTTCGTCTTTGCGTTGAACGCTATCGTTTCGGCGTAGTTCTCAGCTAACGCGTAATAGCCGAGCTTCGCGTAGCCGTAGAAGTCCACGGGCGGCTTTAAGTAGCTTGCGTCGTTAGCTCCGCTCTGCAACGCGCACCAAGCGACGCCGTCCGCGCCGTTTGCCCTAAGAAACTGTATCGCCTTTGCCGCGCACAGCGCCTGATACGCCTGACTCAACAAAAAGTCTTTTTGTTCGAGCTTTACTTCCAAAGCGCTTTTCTCGTCCCCGAGTTCGTACGAATCGTTTTTCACGTATTCCTTGCACTCGGGCGTAGTGTCGTCGTGCCGTCCTATCGTCGCTATCTCGGTGGCAAGATACGCGTGCTTTTTACTATTCAGTATCTCTTTATGTCCTTGCCACGCCTGCTTGCGGAACGCGTCCCACTTAGTTCCGTAACCGAGAGTGTAATAATACGGGTGAACGCTCCGCACAACGTTTTCGTCGTTCCATCCGAAAGAGCTTTTTACGGGGTTTCCGTCCTGATCTTCCGTTCCGTCGTCGTTGTAGTAAAAGCATTTCGCGCCGGGGATTACTCCGCCGTAATACTGATGCGAACACGGCGACAATAAGCGCGTCGGATCTTCTTTCTTTACGTACTTTACGAACTCGTCGTACATGCAGTCGAGATCCTTGCCGCCCGCGTGGTACTCGTTCGAGCCTTCCCACATTATTATGCTCGGGTGATTCTTTATCTCATGGATCTGTTTTACGTACAGCTCTCCCTGCTTCCACTCGCCGTCCCACGCCACGCTTTCGACCGAGTCTATATACCGCGTTATCCAGGCGAGCATAAGCCCCATGCGGTCGCAGAACCTTGCATACCGCTTGTCGTTCGTGCCGTAACCGAGCATATGCAGCCGAGCAAAGTTCGCGTTCATCTTTTTGAGCATCGCGAATTCCCAAGCAAGCTCTCTGTCGGTCGGACACACGTGGCTTATTTGTATGTTCCTATGCGGCGGCATGAACTGCATTATGAGCGCGCCGCGCAAGAAAACTCTTTCGTTGTTTAAGTATATACTGCCGTCTTTCTGCTCTATCGTCCGAAAGCCCGTTTCGACTACACAGTCGTCTACGGCTTTTCCGTTTTCGTCCGCAAGTTCCGCGCGGATATTGTACAGCGCGGGGTTCTTCGGCGACCACAGATCGGCGTTTACGGTTACGTTTATTTCATTCTTTTCGCCGGCGGGAACGGTAGCCATAACCGTTTCTTCTTTTTCTCTCGCACGCGAAAGACAGAGCCGAATTTTTTTGTTTTCAAAACTCTCGGATTGTATGTCTACGCTTACCTTTATATCCGCTTTGCCGTTATACGCTCTTACGGTTTCGACCTGCAGATCCGTTATGTACGAGTTTTCCACGAACTCTATGCTCGTTTCGCCCGCGAACCACCCGTGATACGTATCCGCGCTCCTGTGCCACGGGTACGGAGTTTCGGGCGCGCGCGGAAACACCGTAATAACGAGTTCGTTTTCGCCGTCTTTTAAGTATTGGGTTATTTCTATGTAGCAACCGTTAAAGTCGTCGGTATAGATGATCTCTTGTCCGTTGATCTCCGCTTTGCCGCACGGGTCGAGCGAATCTATTCTCAAAAACGCTCTCTTGTTCTTCGGAGCGGTGAATTTCTTTTTGAGTATCAAATACTCGTCTTTATGCTCGTAGCCGCCTATCGCGTACGGCAGTTTTACTTCGCCGAGACTTTTAAGTTTTTCGTGTTCTTCTTGTTCTTTTTCTTCGGCTTCCGCAAATAGATTTTTCTCGAAAAAAGTTTCCTGTTTAGTGCCGTCCGAATATTCTATCCGTTCGGGCTTAACTCTCCACTCGCCGCGCGGGTGCAGTCCGCCGGATATAAACAATTCGGTCGGAGAAAGATCGTTCGTTAATTGCAAGTTCTCTTTTCCGTTGCCGTTGAACTCTATATCCCACGTATTGCCGCGTAAACTTATACTCAAAAGATTCCACGTGCCGAAATCGTATTCCCCGAGCAATACGTTTCTGTGGTGGTATTTATCCGGCACGCCTACCCGCGCATAAACTTCGCCGTTAGGATAAAACTGTATCTTTATTATCTCGTCCTTGCCGCGCCGCAGTTCTATTATCCTGCCGCTCGTTACGCCGTACGCAACGCCGTCGCTTAACTTTTGCCTGTATTCTTCGGATATGTATACGCTTAATAAAATGCGGGAAATATCCGATTTGCCCGAAAATTCGTACTTAGCGCACGGCAACGGCGGAGTTATCCCGTCGCAAAACGAAACGTACCCCCCCCCGTGTACCGTCGCTCTGTTCGTATACAACTGCCAACCCTTGTACTGCTCGGCTTTCTTCTTCGTGTAGGCTTGCGCCGTCTTTATCTCTGTTATCTCCCGCACTTTCGTAGGTACGGGATAATCTATTCGTTTCAGCGCACTTTCGATCTCTTTTTCTTCTACCGCTTTTTTTGAGTATTTTGAGTATTGGTTTGCGGTTCTGCCTTCTTTTATGCTATTTGCGTCGTTTGCTTTTCTTAAAAACTCCGCGTAGCGCCCCAAATATTCGAGCCTTCCTTCCGCGTCGAACGCTTCCTCGCTCCCCGAAAAATCTCCGTGTTCCCCGAGATACTTTCCCTCGTAGTATATTAACTCCTTACTGACTCCCATGCGCACCTTTTCGCCCTTTTTTTTGCCTGACGTATTATAAGTATAATATATTTTGACGACGGTGTAAATATCAGATTATGTTATTTACATAATGATTTATGCATAATTATTCGATATGAACATAATTTTTTATGTTTACGGCATTTGACAGGGACGTTTCTTTCCGCTATAATATCCGTATGTACAATTCGATAGCATACTACCGCTCGGCAGACGATATCATATACAATCACACCGTGCGGGACGTAACGAAAAAAACCGTATATCAAGCCGAATCGCACTCGACGATAGAAGTTGCATTGCTCGCGTCGGGTCAGGTCGATTATTTTGTGGACGGTGCCACGTACCGCACCCGTAAAGGCGATTTTATTATTATGAATTCGCTTACCTACCATTGGTCGCAGATAATTTCGTCCGAGCCGTGCGAACGCCTTAATCTGCACTTTTCGCCGAATTTCGTTTTACCGCTTAAAAATCTCGACCTGTCGTACGCGTTTGCGAATACAAATCTTTACCAGAACATAATCCCCGCGCAGCTCGTAGAGAAAACAAAAATACCCGAGATCATGTATTCGTTCGATACCCTGATCAATACAAAAGACAAATACAAAGAAGCGAAAATAATCCTGCTCATACAAGAGCTTATCATCGAGATCAATGCGGCTGTGGAAATTCTTTTGACGAAGGAATACGAACTCATTCCCGCTCCGCAGTCCACGAACGAACTGTTGCAAATAGCCATGAAATATATAAACGCACACCTGAAAGAAACCGTTTCCACGAAACATATTGCCCGTGAACTCGGCGTGAGCGAATCGTACCTATACCACGCTTTCAAAAATCAGATGGGCGTTTCTTTACATACCTATATCCAAAACCAAAAAATGCACTTAGCCCTATCGCTTATACGCAAAGGTTACGCGCCGCAAAACGTGTCCGACATGCTCGGTTTCGACTATTACAATACGTTTTTCAATCAATTCAAAACGGTTTTCGGCAAATCCCCGAGTCAGTTCGGATGATAATGCCGAATACTAAAAGTTTCCATAAAAATATGCCAGTGTCTTGATACAAGTGGGCGAGCTAACGCTCGCCCAACCAAGCGCACGCCTCGCTCTCACGCAGGTTCATTTGGTAGCAATTAGGTGTTAAAAGGTAGATAAAAACATTCTGTTTTGAAATTTCTAAATCATTCCCATCAATACATAAATTTTTATTTCTGTCTACCGGTTTTTATTTTATCGTGTTGCCGATTTTACTCCAAATATTTACGCGAATCTTCCCAATATTGCTTGCTTTCGACGGGAGCGTCGTCCAATTCCCAGAACTGCGTCATCATGCGTTCTTTTACGGGCTGCCCGGCACATTCTTTCAGATACTTTTCGAATTCGTCAACGGAAATACCGTCCTTCGGCGCGAAATCTTCGCTTTTCAAGTAGTCGAGTATGAAATACGCCATACTCTCCGCAGACGGCTCGCTCTCGTCCAATCCCGTAAGATTCATACCGCACACGAGAAGTTTCCCCGTCCCTACGCCCAAACCGAAAAGATACGAAAATCTTCTCATCGTTCTGTCGTACATAAGTTCGGGCAAATCGAAACAGTCCTTATACGCGTCGAACCGATCGCGCGTACTTTTGTCTATTCCCGTTATCAGATCGTCGACTTCGCAAGGAAAATCGTCCAATATGATCTTGTCGCAATCTTCGGTGATCCGAGAATATTCGAAATCGTAAAACTCGTCGCTCGCGAAACCGTATTTTTGCAGAATTTCGCTTCGACAAAGCCCGCCGTAGTTCGTTCCCCTGTCCCATATGACGGGTTTGAATCTGTTCCAGGTCGCCTTAAACGCATATTCGGGATTTTTCTGCGTTTTGTCCGCTACGTGCCGCGTCCAAGGCGAACGGTATATAAGACAAACTCTCTTTCCGTCGCGCAACAGAGCAAGCGCTTCTTTCACGTCTTTCGTTACGGCGACTTCTCCGTCGCGGTAGGAAGTAAACTCGTCGTAAGTCGTTTTCCGATAATGCGGATACGCCCAAACGTTCCACTCGTTTTCGCAGAACGCTTTTCCCGCCGCTTTCAACGTAAATACAAGCCGTAATTTTTTCGCGACGGAAAGCTCGGGGAACTCGACTTCGATCTCGGTAAGTTTGCGAAACCCCTTATGCGACACGTCGACATTTTTCTTTTCGGCATGAAAGACGACCTTTTCGCCGTCTTTAAGTTCGCAGACAAGATCCGCACGTTTAACGTCGTCTTCGCCGTAATCGGAAAGATTTACGGGAAGCATTACTTTGCTTTTTGCGCGGAAAACGCGGTAACCGATTTCGGTAAGAAGTACCCGATCTCCCGAAAATTTCAAAAAATCTTCGGGCGCGATCCCGCTTTCGTCGTCGAAACAGTCCACTATGCCGTTGGAATTTTCGTATACGTCGGTATCCGCGAACTGCAAAAAATGATATCCGCTCAGGATACTGCTCGAACGGATCTTTTCAAACGCCGTCTTCCAACACTCGCGCTGAAAGTACTTGCTTGCCGCATACATTTTGCCGTACAGACCCGAAAAGCCTTTTTCGCGGATCATTTTCAGTTCTTCGCCGACCCACCACGGAGCCGGAATTCCGTACCGCCCGAATTTTTCTTTCAATCCCGCAAAATCCCTTAGCGCGGTGTAATGGCAAACTTCGTGAGCGATCAGCGGAACGGAATAAGGCGACGCTCCCTTTTCGCAAGAAATTCCCGCGCTTTTCAGCGTATGGATACTGCCTGCGTCGTCGAACATATCCGCATGTTTCCCGTACGGAAAATAGTAACTCATATGCTGAACGTCGATATCGACGTTTTCTCTGCCCAATTTGCCCCAGGCGCAAGTGTCGATGAATATCCGCGACCCGTCTGTTTGCTTGATGAATTTACCCAACGAAACGATCTGCTCGGTCGGAACCGTTTTCAACTCGTTTCCGATGCAGTATTCCGCCAACGACGGATGCTCGTAATAGCGGTCTATGGTTTCCGAAATAAATTCTTTCGGCACGAGTTCGCGTTTTTCGAAACGCATTTCGTCCAAATTATTATAGCAGTCGTCGGGCTTGCGGAACTCGACGTGAACGAGCATACCGAGTTCGTCAGCCGCTTCGAACAGTTCTTTCGGCGGGACGGTGGAATGAAAGCGAATGAAGTTGAACCCGAATTTCTTAGCTTCGGAAATGTTTTTGCGGTAAAAGTCGAGCGTAGACAAACGGCAGTTGTTTGCGTGGTCGTGCGCCGTCGCGCCGCGGATATACCCGCGTACGAATATCGGCTTGCCGTTAAGATATATGTTTTTTTTGTCGCAACAAAGCGTACGGAACGCGAACTTGCCGCATATTTTTTCTTCTTCGCCGTTCTTATAGCGAAGTTCGATCGCGTAAGAATACAACTCGGGCGTTTTCACGCTCCAAAGCCGCGGATCTTTTATTGCGAATTTTCCGCAAAATTCCGCCTTATTCGGAGTTTCTTCGATTTTGACTCGCTCGCTCGCTTTTCCCGTAACGGTAAGACGAAAGCGCGAAATATCTTCTTTCGATTTTACGCGATAAAAAGCTCTGCCGTCCGTGCCGTTCGCGTCAAGCCTTATAACAGTATTGTTTTCAGTGATCATAATTCCGATTTATTCTCTTTCCAATTCGTCGCACAAATTCCAAACAAGCAAATTCCAACTCTGAAAGCCCCTGTTATTTACGCCTTCTCCCGTTTCGGGATCGTAATATTCGTGCATTTCGCCGCACGCTTCGATATCTCTGCCGAACAGTTTTACCGTTTTTTCCGCAAGTTCTTTCGCTTGAACAGAATAACCGTACTTTTTCAATCCTACGTAGGTCATATAATTCGCGTTCGCCCAGACAGGACCCGTCCAGCAAGACGGATTGCCAGTTTTTGCCACGTGATACATTTTTTCCGCTTTGGAAAGACTTCTTACTCCGTAGGGCGCGCAGAACGTCTTTTCGTTCAGAAAGTGTTCTTTTACCATTCGCTCCGCCTGTTCTTTCGTAGCTATTTCATAGAACATAGCCAAAAAGCCCGACCAAACGCCGATGCGCATGGGCAACGACTGATAACCGCGCGGATCTCCGCTGTGCAACCACTCGGACGGATCGACGGGGCGCAGATCAATATCGGCCGAATAGAAAAATCCGTCGCGTTCGTCCCAACACTGCTTTTGTATCGCGCGTTTCAACTCTTCCGCGTCGCATCCGAATACAAACGCGTCGCTCGACTCGCCCACCCTTGACGCGATCGTTTCCATTGCTTTGAGTTCGCCGTACATAAGACAGTTGAGAAATATCGAGCCGGTGCTTTTGTCGGGACGGTAAAAAGTACACGGATCGTTATCCACGCCTATCGCGAAATCGTTGATCCAGAAATAGAGTCCGCTCTCCGCGTGAAAAGCGTTTTTCTTGTACCAATCGATAAAACGGACAAACCCTTTGTATTTATCGCGTAACCACTCGTAATCGCCGTATTTTTCCGAAACGAGCACTGCCTGTTGCGCCAGACACGGCTTATGGATATTTACTTCCGCGCCGTCTTTCAAATCGAATATCGAAGCCGCCTGAGCCTTGATATTTATCGGGATCCGTCCGTCCTTATCTTGAAATTCGAGAAAATCAAGCACGTTCCCTTTCTCATACGCTTCGATGTCTTTTCCCGCAAACTCGTTGAACGCGACCTGCATAAGCCAACTGTCCCAATCCCAAAGCTGTTCGGAATAACTCGCTCCCGGCACGAAAAACGGATGCGGGAACCGTCCCGAAGCCTCTCGCAAATTTTTGCGGTAATTGTTATCTATATAATTTTTAACGATCGTTATATATTTACGTACGTCCGTTTTCATAAATCAAACCTTTTCGATAAGATAGAGCCTACTGCCGAAGTCGCACATTATCCGCGCGTTCTTATGGTCTTGTCCGCCGCCCCACTCGGTATTCAGTCTTACGCCGCAGTCCATAAGCGTTCTGCCCGAAACTACGTAACTTTCTTTTTCGCATTTTTTCGGCTTCGCAAGTTCCGCCGCTTTCACCGCGTCGCCGCTTACGGGAACGACGGGATAATTTTTATCGAGCCGCATGTCTTCGTCGATCGGAAAATATTGCGTTCTCGTTTCGATCTTATAGCGGGCGTTTCCGTCCAATCCCTTTGCTCTTAATACGACCTGCGGCGCGTAAATTTCCCGAATTTTATTCGTCAGATTCGCGATCGCTTGCTTTTTGTCGTCGGAAACGACTATCCAACTCGCACAACGGTCGGTAAAAACGCTCCCTATCCGATAATATCTGCCGAATTGCAACGTTCGGCGGCACTTTTTGTACCACTTGATTTGCTCTATGACCGCTTTCGTATCGTTGGCGGAAAGCTCGGACAGATCCAACTCGTAACCGAACGCTCCTATGCAAGCCGTGTTGAATCGGTTGTCGATAGTACTTTGCCGGAACGTCTGCTTGTTCGGAGAAGCCGAAACGTGCGCGCCGATCGTACTCTGCGGATAGCAAGTGAGCGTACCTTCCTGAATTTTCACTCGGTCGAAACTGTCGGTATTGTCGCTTGCCCAATACTGCGGCATATAACAAAGCATACCCATATCGACCCGATTTCCGCCCGCCGAACAGCTTTCGAACAGAATTTTCGGAAATCTTTTCGTCAGTTCGCCGAGAATACGATACAGCCCGAGCATATACCTGTGGTGAAATTCCCCTTGTCGCCCTTTCAGCGTCGGAGAATACCACTCGGTTATGTTTCGGTTGCAATCCCATTTGACGTACTCTATATTCGCGGAAGAAAAAAGTTCCGACATAGCGTCTATGATATGATCGCAGACTACGGGATCACACAGGTCGAGCACAAGCTGATCGCGCGACAAAAGCGGCGTGTAGTCCGGATTCGTAACAGCCCAATCCGGATGCGCGCGATACAGATCGCTGTCGGGATTAAGCATTTCGGGTTCCACCCATATCCCGAACGACAAGCCTATCTTGTTTATCTTTTTCGCAAGTCCGTTCAGCCCGTTCGGAAGTTTATCCCGATTTGCGTACCAGTCGCCCAAGCCTTTCTTAAAATCCGTCCGCTTTCCGAACCAACCGTCGTCGAGCACGAAAAGCTCTATGCCGACTTCTTTCGCACGCGTAGCTATTCTCAGAAGATCGTCTTCGGTAAAGTCGATGCCGGTAGCTTCCCAATTGTTGCAAAGGATCGGGCGTTCGCGCTTTTGCCAATATCCGCGCACGATATGATCGCTTATGAATTTATGATATTCGTGCGTCAATCCGTTCGTCCCGTCGGAAGAAAAGCAAACGGTCGCTTCGGGCGTTTCGAACGTTTCTCCCGCGTTCAGTTGCCAGGAAAAAGTCGCGTCGTTTATTCCCTGCAAAACGCGCACTTTCCCGAAAATCGACTTGTCGAAATATTCCGCGTGGTTGCCCGAATAAGCGAGATTGAAACCGTAGCACTCTCCGTGGTCGTAACCGCAGTCTTTTTTCTTTAATACACAGTAAGGGTTATGCATTGCGGAAGAATAGCCGTACTTACTGTCTATTTTGGTAACGCCCTGCGAAAGCGGCGAAGTGAAAATATTGCGCTCGCGCGCCCAGGCGCCGTCTAACGTATCGAGCAAAAATCCGTCGTCCGAGAGATCGAGTTGCGCCGACATAAGCCTTTCTATTTTCACGGCTTCCGTCCCGTCGTTTTTGATCGAACAGCTTTTAACTATAACGTCGCTTCCGTCGGTCAACGAATAATACAGTTTAACAGTCAGACGCTTTGCTTTATCTTCGAGAACAACACAAAGCGTTTCGCTTTTTCCGTTACTGCACGGCAAAGACGAAAGCGAGAAATCATGCAGAATTTCATAGTCGGAATACGTAAAATCGGCTACTCGGTCTGAGCCGACGTCTATAACGAGAAACGGCTCCCTGAAATCTCCGCGTCCCTGAGTGGAAATTTCAAACGAAGCGCAATCGGGATAATTTCCGTAATCGCCCGCTTTTGCCATAACGCCGCACCCGAAAAGCGGTCTTTCTTCGATGAAAGAATAGTCGTTTTCTTCGATCTTTTTGCCGTAATAGACGTGTTCGAGCGCGCCGGTCGGCAACACCCTGAACATATACGTCGTATTTTCGGTATCCAATTTGAAATATCGCTCGTTTACGCCGATCATATAACGTTCTCCTTAATCGTCCCGTGCTTGCCGCTTTTTCTACTTGCGCGCAATATAAACTACGGGTATGCTGTGGACCGCATATCTTCCGTCGACGGAAAATCCGATATAAATGCGGTTTAGCGCTTTCGGACTTTCTACGGCGCGGACCGTTATTTCGACGGTTTCGCTCTTGCACGACGGCGTGAGAGCCGTCCAATGCGGCAAATACAGACTGAAATCGGTTTTGTCGCACTCGAAACCTTGCGGCGCGATAACTTTCACGCGAACGGTATACGGCTGATTTCCGAACGCTTTTACGTTATTCAGTAAAGTCAAAGTGAGTTTTCTTTCTTCGCCGAGAGCTATCTCGGGTTCGCCGTCATACGAGATAACAGCCGTAACGGGACCGCCCTTATAAGTAAACGTAAACGGTTTAAGCGACGCGAGAGAGCGGTTCATTTCGTCCGATTCTTCGCTCTCGCCGTAAGGTTTGGACAGTTTTTCGAAAACGTCTTCGTCGATTTTCGTTTCTCCGTCCGTAAATTCCGTAAAAAGGATCTGCCTTTCGGCGCGGTTGGCTTCCGTTACTATCGGAGCAAGGCGCACTACGCGATCCGTAAGCTGCGTACAGCTCGTTATTCTGCGCCAACAAACGCCGAGATTTATGCAACACGTGGTGATCTCGTCGCCTATGTGTTCGCGCCAATCCGACGGGATCCCCGCGCTGCCGTTCATGATTCCGAAAATCGAACCGACGGTCGCCGCGGTGCAATCGGTGTCGTCGCCGCAGTTTATTGCCGTAAGCATCGATTTTTTGAAGTCGCCTTCGCCGTACAGCAGTCCCAAAACGGCGTACGCAACGTTGGACGGAGCCTGAAACCACCCGTCGCCTATATCTTCGTTTTGTTTTAAGATAGCGTTTCTCGCTTCGACCGCGCTTTTTCCGCCGTCGTAAAGCGACAGCAAAAGCCGCACCGACTTGGCGACCCTACATTCCGCGGGGATCTTGGAAAGTCCGACTTCGATTAGTTTTCGCAGATCCGAAAGGACGAACGCCGCGCTCTCCAACGCCGCCACGAACATCGCGGCATACGTTCCCTCTCCCGTTCCGTGATCGACTTTCGCGTCTTCCACGGCGTAGCGCACTGCAATATCCGGCATGCCGGGCGCGAGAGTAGCCCAGATCTCTGTTCTGATCCACGCGCCGTTGCTGTGCTTCCAGACGTTATTCGACAGATCTCCGCAGATCGGCGGCATAATGCCCGCTTGCATATTACTGCGCGCGATCCCGTACTCGCTGAACGCGACGGGAATAAAAGAAAGCCAATATTCGCCCAACTTTTCGGCGGTTATGTTTTTTGCGCCTTCCTGCTCGACGGCATGCAACCAGATAAGTTGCAGATCGAGATCGTCGTTCGGAAGCGGCTCGCGGGGCTTGGTCGCGAACCCTTTCACGTCCAGTATCTCGCGCTTGCCTTCATACGGTCCGCCTATCGTCCCGCCGATATTCTTCCCGAGCCAGCAAGCGTAAACTTTATCTTTATAAGATTCTCTGTTAAGCAACATGATTTCTTTTGCTCCTTTCTCCGTTAAATGCGCCTATAAAAATTTTCTCAGATCGTTTACGTTTTGCGCAACGCCGCGTACGATATGCGCGTCGTCTCCGTACACGACGCGAAGTCCGCTTGAATTTAATTTTTCAAGCGCTTTTGCCGCGTCTTCCGTCCGCGTATAACGAACTTCAACCGAACACGGAAATCTGTTTCCGTCGGGTCGTATCCGTTTTTGCGCGGCTTTTGCCACGTTGCGGCGAATTTCTTCCGAAACGGTTTCCCAAGACAAAAATTCTGCGGCGTTCCGTCCTTTTCCGATCTTCGTTACGGCGATAAGAGCTTGCGGATACGACTTTGAAAACTGCGCCGCGCAAACGTCGTCGCCCGCGAGAAAAACTACGGATACGCCGAAAGTTTCGGCTATTATCCCGTCGATATCGAATTCGCCGACTTGCTTTCCGTCGATCTTGTAGTACTGAACGGATTCCGACGAATACGTGTGCGCAAGTACGCCGCCGAGCGACCCTTCGCGCGCGTGATAACCTATAAAAAGCACTCCCGAAACGGAACTGTTCCGCAGAAAATCCATTCTTCCGACGGAATTGCTTTCGGGCTTGATTTTCTCCGCGCGCGCGTCGACTTTCGAAAAATCGAGATTGTCGAGATTTCCGTGATTATCCCATACATAAACTTTCGTCGCGCCGACGCCGAAAAGAGCGTCGACTGCCGCGTTCACTTCTTCGGTAACGTTTTTGACCGCTTTTTCATACTCGGCCATGCCCGGAAGAAGCCCGCAATACGGTTCGCCGATTACGCCGTGCGCTCCTTCCAGATCGACCGCCAACAAAAATTCCATAAGATCTTCTCTCTACTCGACGTTCCAACTTCCGACCGTCGTAACTCCGCTCGCACGAAGCTGTTCCGCCGTGTCGTAACGGGCTACGCCGCCGTCTTTATAATTAAAATGCGACACGTATAAGAACGTTACATAGTTAAGCGACGCCGACGATCCGAACAGTTTCGATTTTTCGGAACCCGCTTCGTTTCCGTCTTTGATATTCATATACGTTACCGCACCGGTGCTGTCGTTTTCACGAACGAACGTACCGAGCTTTTCCGCATCGTTGTAAGCATAAGAAACATATCTATGCGCTCCGCTCCAATTCAACCCGTTTGCCATGGGAACAAACGTTTCCGTAACCACATAGACGCGACGTACGGCGCCGTTAAATTGATGACTGCCGCCGATATCGATCACGGATTGATCGACTCCGAACAATGCCGCACGATTTGTCGCAACGTCCGAAAATGCGCCCAAAGCCGAATTGCCGTTGATCTTGACGTATACGTCTTCCATCGACAAACGATCGGGTTTATTGATCATAAGGCAATAAGATTCATTCGTATAGTTCGTCGTGATCACGCTTATGTTTTTAAGCGTTACGTCGGTGCCTGTTGCCGTTTGGTTAAACGTTCCCTGATTTTTCGCAAGTCCGCATGCCTGACCGGAAGAAGGGAAAGTCAGCTCGAAACGCGTATCTTTCACTGTCGCGCCGTTTCCGAACGCGCCGAACAGTCCGTTTGCTCCGACAGTGGCTTTCAGCGTATGACCGCACCCGTCGAACACTCCGTCGAAATACGTATTTGCGTTTCCCGGATATTGGTCGGAAACAGTAACTCCGTTCACGTCGCCGCCCAAAATATAATAGCCGCCTATCGTCTTTCCGTTCGTCAGCGTAAGCGCGGACGCGAAATCGGACGCGTTCATGATCTTTTTCGTATACGCGTAAACGCTCGAAAAACGGTAACCGCCTTTGCTCGTTTTGACCGAGAAACTTGCCGTATTTTCGCCTTTCGCTTCGATACCTATCTTGCCGCCCGTTATATCGAGAGCCGTTCCGTTGCTCGACGCGCTTATGAGCGTAGCTCCCGTGCCGAAAAGCGTTTCGACGGGAAAAGCGTCTTCCGTACACAGTTCGAGCGTTCCGTCATAGTCCGCCATAGGACATTCTACGGAAACGTTCAGCGTAAACGTATAATTTTTCCCGAGCGAATCGGTATAGTCCGCTTTCAGAGCGGCAGTTCCTTCAGTCAACGCCGTAAGCCGACCGCCCGCATAGGAAACCGCATTGCCTTCCTGCACGAGACGCGCATTGTTCAGCGTCTTTTTCGTTCCGTTTTCGTAAGCGACGATCTCGACGGCGACTTCGTTATCGTATTCTTTTTCCTGCCACGACGGCGTAACGCTGAGTTCCAACGTATCGCCGACAAACGTACCGCTCCGTCCCGTAACGACGGCGCTTATGCTTACGTCGTTAAACACTTCGATATCCAATTCCTTTTGAAGCATTGCGCCCGAAAAAGAATTCCATTCCGTTTTTACGGTGCAAACGGTAGAGCCGATGCCTATTCCTTTCATAACTCCGTCTTCGTATTTCGCGACGGCTCCGTCCGATATTTCGGCGGTCAGATCGCAAGGAAACCGCATACCGTTGAAAGCAACGTACCCGCCGAGAGCAAACGACGAATTTTTGCCTATGCGCAACGAATTGCCGTAAACGTTTTCGAGATACAGTTCGGGTTGGTAATTTCCGAAACTTACCGTAACCGTGCATTTTGCCGTAAGGTCTCCGTACGTTGCGGTAATATCCGCAGTCCCCGCGCCGACCGCAGAGACCAAACCGTCTTCTACCGTTGCGACGGACGTATTACCCGACGACCACGCGAGCGTCTTGCCGTCTTCTATCGTATAACTCGGAATTATTTTCAACGTTTCTCCGAACATAAGCGTAGCTTCGTTCACGCTCAGTTCGAGCGTTGACGCAGGCGGCGGATCGTCGGGTCCCTTTTGCTTATCTTTATTGCATGCAGTCATAAACAGCGAGCAACACACTATCGCCGATAAAACAGCGATAAAAAGCATAAATTTCTTTTTGGATCTCATAATGCTCTCTCCTTATATTCCCGCCAAAACGGGCGCGAGTTCGGCGTCTTCGGCGACGTGCGTCATTCCGTGTTCCGTACATATTTGCTTGAACCGAGAACACATTTCGGCATATTCATCGGCTCCGAAGTCGTTCTCGTAATTTGTGATGGCGATCATCGCCGGGAACAGCCACTCTACGTCTATATGCGATTTGAGCATACCGTAAAGTTCGGTATCGCTCTTATAGCGATCGATCTTACCGTACGCTTCGTCGATATATCCGAACAGTTTCTTGACGAACCCGACTTCCCAGTATGCGGAAGAACCGGTGGGAACGAGCTGCCACGCCGACCACGACCAATCCCCGTCGTAATGCGCTTTTGCGTGCCAGAGCCTGCATTCGGTAAACATTTTCTTCATAGGTTCCGCCGCATCTCTGAACACCGCGTTCATATAATCGTCTATGAGCTTTTCCGTATCGAGCGAAGAATTCCACGCAAGTTTTGCGAGAACGTACGCCGCCATCGTGAAAAAGCCCGTATCCGCGCCGCGCTGAGAACTGTGGAGTTGCGGCACTACCATTTTGATCTTATTTTTCGCAAAATACGCGTAAGCGTCGGCATAAAAATTGTAGCAGTCGTAGAAAGCAAAGTAATCTTTGTAAAAACAGCCGTACGTCCAAGTCCATGCGTTCGAATAGAAAGTATGCCATGCTTCGAGAATACCGTACATTTCCTTATTTCCTTCGTCGTACGGACTCAGAGCATGATCCATGCGGTTGATCGCAAGGAACGGCACCACGTTCACGTCTTCCGGCAAAACTGCATTGTCCGCCGCTTCGTACTTACCCGTCTGTTCGTTGTAAGTGAACGGCGGCGTCAAAGTATCCTGGTACGCAAAGAAAGTATACTGAAAATTTTCTCTCGCATAGTCCGCGTTTTCGGGAAGCGCCATCCAAGCGTCGACTTTGCGCGCGACTTCTT
>DBEXQE010000079.1:0-3086 GCA_048167245.1 Christensenellales bacterium
TTTATTTAAGTGTTTTAAGCCAGTTTTCAACCGGCGCGATCAGAGAATACTCCCCGTCGCCGTTTAAGTGCAACCCCGAGCAATGCGCGCCGCCGAGCCGCACGAACGTGAAAGGCAACCTTAGCGCTTCGAATAATTTGCAAGCCATTTCATTCTGTTCGAGCCGCCCGAACATATCGTGATCGTAAGACGTAAGAAAGAACGGCGGACATTCCTTTTCTTCGGCATAAAACAGCGGCGAAGCGTCGGAAATTATAACTTTGCGCGGATCCGTGCCGCGCTCCGCCAGTACGTTGAAATGGTCGGTAGGTTGCGGACTGTCGAAAATGAAACCTTTAAGATCGGTCGGTTTTAAGCCGTATTTACCCAAATACGAGTCGGCAAACAACAGCATCATTGCAAGATAAGCTCCCGCAGAATTGCCGCCTGCGAAGATTTCATCGCCCAAGCCGTACTTTTTCGCTTTTTCAAACGTCCAATACACGGCCGCCGCGGCGTCTTCTATAAATTCGGGGAACTTTGCACGCGGATACTTTCGGTATTCCGCCGACACTATGCTTATATTCAAACGACTCGCCGCTTCGAGCAAAAACTTTTCGTCTTCGCTTTTGCTTCCGCCCGTAAGTCCGCCGCCGTGAAACCAAACAAGTGTTCTTCTCGCATCCGTAACGGGATATATATCAGCCAAACAATCATCGATTTCCGAATACTTTATATCACTGACGATATCGATCGAATTCATATTAGAAAATTCACCTCAGACTTAAATACTTTTAGAATATATTAAGTGTTGACCGATGAATTGTCAAGCATTTTTTACCGTATTGTTTCTTTAAGGTATTCGAGCGAACGTTTCACCATTTCGTCGCCGAGTTGTTTATTTGCTTCTCGCGCGCTTTCGGTGAACCAATGCTTAACGTCGTCTATTCTGTCGAGTTTTACGCAATCGGGATACAAGGCCATTAAAATAGAGCTTTCGTACTTTCCCGCGTGGTCGTAACCCGTCGCGTTCTGAACGGCGGTACTCATTGTGGGAATAACTTTTATCCAAGAGAACGGATCGTTCGCGCTCTCCAATTCTTCGTAGTAGTTCGCATAAGATTCGCTTCCCCACCAGCCCTCGCCGAGCGTTTCTTCCAAGTATTCCATCGTCGCGCGTTTTGCCGCCGTGCGATAGCAAAGCGTCATCGGCATTTCGCTCTCCTGTTCGAACTGATGATGGATAACGACGTAGATATTCCTGAAACCCGAATACAGCATACTTTTGAAAACGTAGTAAACGTAGTCTTCGAACGCGCGCTCGGGAACGTGCACCGTGCCGCTCTTTCTGCCGCCCACGGCATAGCTCGACGGACTGTAAGAAATCGTAGGAGCTATCATTATTTCCTTTTCTTCGGCGAGTTTCTTCACAAGCCCTTCGGCAACGAGCGTATCGCAACCGTAAGAGCAGTGCGGTCCGTGGTATTCGACCGTTCCGCCTACTATAACGAGCGGAATATTTTTCTCTTTTACGTAGTCCGTTTCGCGCGGAAAACTGCGATCCAAAATCATCTTCTTTCTCCTTAATATGCGAGAGTGGTATAATAAGCGAGATTCGTCTGACGGTTGTCGAGCCGTCCGTACTGTACGACGATAGGCTGAGTGCTTTCGAGCTTCATGGCATACTGCGTTTCGAGCGGCACGACGTAGTCGCACATATCGTCTTTGTTGTTCATCCGAAAACATTTAACGCGTTGCGGCTCTACTTCCCAGACTATGTTTTCATATGCTTCCTTATCCGCAAAATACAGCTTTACTTTTATGACCGCTTTTTCGTCGGAATCGTTTACGACAATTACGCTTTCGTGTCCTTTCAGAACTCCTTCGCCCTCGGGCGGAAGTTCGCAATCGGGAATTATCCAATCTTTTTTGCCTACTACGCTCATATCAGAACCCAAGCTCCACTATGCCTTTTTTCAGGTAATCCGTATAAGATTCGCAACCGTCTTCGCGGATGGCAACGCCCTTTTCCCAGCGGCAACCGAACGTCGGACCCGAAATAAACGTGTCTATCTGGAATGTCATATTCTTTTCGAGCGGATAGTGCGTCGAAGTTTCCATCCACGGCGCTTCGACTTCTATCATTCCCGTGCCGTGGCAAGGTCCGTAAACGTAGTTTTTCTCATAGCCCGCATCCTTATACATTTGCAAAAAGCGTTTAGCCACGTCGTCCGCGTATACGCCGGCTTTGAGCTGAGCTTCCGTCCACTCGTGCATGGTGCGGCAGAATTCGACCAGCTCGCGACGCTCGCCGTCCAGTTTTCCCATACACACGGGCAACCCGATCGACGGCGAATAACCGTCTATTTTCGCCGACAGATTGAGCTGAACTATATCGTTTCTGCCTATCTCTCGGTAGCGCGAACGCGAGATCGCATGGCGCGTGCTTGCTTCCGAAAACACGTACATAGGCAGACCCTCGTACTCCGCTCCGTGTTCGTAAATTACTTTCTGCGCAATGCCGACCATTTGAAGTTCCGTTACGCCCGGTTTCAACGCTTTGATGACTTCGTCGGTCGCGATCTCTATAATGCGGAAACCTTCTCTAAGGCAAGCTATTTCGTTTTCGCTCTTGATCTTGCGCAAATCGACCATTATGTCGTTACACTTGACTATCTCCGCTTTCGGATAGCTGTCTTTAAGCCCTTCGTAGATCGGGAGCGTACACTCGACGTAACTGCCCAATCCTATTTTTATGTTTTCGCCCGTAACGCCGATGGCTTTGAACACGTCGCGGAAATTGCTCGGCGTAAGCTCGGGATAGGACGGATCCGCCGACTCTCTGAATTCGCGCAGAACGAACACTTTCTCGATCTTGCCGAAGTCCGCGCCGAAAACTTCGGATTCGGGTCCGACCAAAAGCGCCGCATCGCCGCTTGCGGAAATCGCAACGCCCGCCCGCTCGAACACGGGCCAAAATCCCGAAAAATATCTCGCATTAGCATAATCGCTTTCGGTAGACGCAACGACCATAACGTCGAGCCCCCTTTCTTTCAGCATCTTTGCCGCTCTCTTTATTCTCTCTTTGTATTCATAATCGGGAATAC
>DBEXQE010000080.1:0-3317 GCA_048167245.1 Christensenellales bacterium
ATGGAAAGAAAAGTTGTTTTGTCGGTAGAGGGCATGACCTGCAATCATTGCGTCGCTCACGTTAAAAAAGCTCTCGAAGCCATAGACGGAGTTACCGCCGTCGTCGATCTCGGCGCAAAGAGCGCGACCGTAACGTGTCCCGCTTCTGTTACGGACGAAATGCTCAAAAACGCCGTTACGGAAGAAGGTTACGAAGTAGTCGGCATTAAATAATCGTAAAAAATTGTAAAGTTAACAATTCGGACTCTTTACATTCTTTACTTTGTGCTGTTTATATGTTACAATAAAGAGCGTAAAGGACATAATACCCGAATGGATACCAAAGATTTTGATAAAGAGTTTTACGACACTACTTTGACGGTCAGAGAACGCGACCTTATTTTGTGTTTCGAAGACGATTACCACGTCGAAAAAGCCGTAACGGATATGCTCGACGCTTTCGGTTTTCGCATAACCGATAAGGGCTATAAATATCTTGTCCGCATTTTGAACAAAACCATAAAATGCGGCGAAACCGATCTCGAAATGACTCGTCGCTACAAAAAATGCGCGGAAGATTTTTCCGTGTCGCGCAAAAGCGTGGAAAACGGAATAGTTAACGCAATAAAAACGGCGGGCAAGACGGGCAAACTCGGCAAAATGAACGATCTGTTCAACGGCGAATACGTAGTTTGCGACGGGATCAGTAACTCGTTGTTCATCGATACGATTTCTTTCAGGTTTGCGATCGAATACAAATACAAGAGAACGATCTATTTCAGAGTGTAATATCTTATACGAAAAAAACCGTCGCCAGCGGGCGGCGGTTTTCGCATTTTATCGGGGAGAGCTTATCAATCTATATTCTTTTTCAGCGTGGAGATCGCGTTTTTTTCGAGTCGCGAAACCTGGGCTTGCGAGATCCCGACTTCTTCGGAAACTTCGATCTGTGTTTTGCCTTCGTAAAAGCGCAACAGCAGGATCCTGCGCTCGCGGTCGGTCAGCTTTTGCATGGCTTCCGAGATCGAAACGCTCGTTATCCAGTTTTCGTCGCAGTTTTTGACGTCCGATACTTGATCCATTATCATGACCGTTTCTCCGCCGTCGTGGTAAACGGGGTCGAACAGCGAAACCGGATTGCTGATCGCGTCCATTGCGTACACGACGTCGCTTACGGGCAGATTCATAGCCGCCGCAACGTCGTCGAGCGTCGCTTCGTTGTTTGCGGCGGATTCGATCTCCTGACGGGTCTGCAAAACCTTATATGCCGTGTCGCGTATCGAGCGGCTTACTCTTATGCTCGAACTGTCGCGCAGGAATCTGCGGATTTCACCCATTATCATCGGCACGGCGTAGGTCGAAAAACGAAGGTTAAGCGAAGTGTCGAAGTTGTCCATAGCCTTGATAAGTCCTATGCAACCGACCTGAAAAATATCGTCGATACTTTCTTTTTTGCCGTAAAAGCGCTGTATAATGCTGAGTACGAGCCTTAAATTCGCCATAAGGAACTCGTCTTTTGCCGTTTCGTCGCCGCTTTGCGCCTTGTCGATAAGCGCAATAGTTTCTTTGTGAGACAGCTTTGGTAGGTTCGCGGTGTTTATCCCGCAGATCTCAACTCGTCCGTTCAAGGTAAATTCTCCTTTTTCCGAATGTCGGTAAAGATAATTTTCGCCTTCGGACGCTTAATTATTCTTTCGGAAGTTCAAAACGAAGCAATTTTTGTCGAAAAACGGCATATATATAGGTGAGGTATATTATGGGCGGGAATTGCGAATTGTCGTACTGCGAATTGCGGTCGAAAGAAATAATAAATACGGCAGACGGTCGGCGGCTCGGCAGGATAGTCGATATCGTGTTTTCGGGCGATAACGGAGAAGTCAAGGGCATAGTTGTGCCGTACGTCCGTAAGTTCTTTTTTTCGCGCAGTCAGGAAATTTTCATTCCCTGGGGCTGCATAAACAAGATCGGCGACGACGTTATACTCGTACATATACAGGGCGACGGTTTTCCGCGCGGTCCCGGCAGGGGACGGAAAGGCGGATACGACGCGTATTACTGCTGTCCGCCGCCGCAGGACTGTTGCGAACCTTGTCCGCCGCCGTGCCCGCCGCCGTGTCCGCCCCCTTGCGACGACGCGCGTTTCGACTGCGGTTGCAATAACGGCTGTCCGCCGCCCGATGCTTGCGATCCTAACGGTTGCAAGCCGGATTGCGACGGCAAGTGCGAAAAGTGCATGTTGTTCGACTGCGCGTACCGTTGGAAAAATCACTGAAAGTTTTATCAAAGCAGTAATTATTTTCGCTTTCTTCGAATATATATTTATTGCTTAACGGACTGTTCGGTAAAAAATTGCCGCAATTGCGGGTCGATTTAATAGACGAAAACGTTTGTTTGGTATATAATTTATACGGTGCGGAATTGCGATTTTCCGCTCACGGAGATTATAACCATGAAATGTATTTTTTGCGGACATCCCGAAAGCAAAGTTCTCGATTCGCGCGCGGTCGACGACGGTAGCAGTATTCGCCGTCGCCGCGAGTGCCTGAATTGCGGCAAAAGATTCACGACTTACGAAATGGTCGAAACGACGCCTATTCTCGTCGTCAAGAACGACGGAACGCGCCAGCAGTTCGACCCGTTCAAGATCAAGTCGGGCGTGATCAAAGCGTGCGAAAAGCGTCCCGTCGCGGCGGCGGATATAGACAAGCTCGTCGCGTCCGTCGAAAAGCAGATCTCGAACAGCTTGGTACAGGAGATACCGTCGGCGCAGATAGGCGAACTCGTAATGAAAGAGCTTAAAGAACTCGACCAGGTGGCTTACATAAGATTTGCGTCGGTATACCGTCAGTTCAGGGACGTATCGACATTTTTGGACTTTATAAACGGCTTTGAAAAGATCATAAAGGAAGAGTGATTCGTTTAAGAATGACTTTAATGCAAGCGCAGATCAATACGAAGTACGAAATTACGCGCATCTCGGGCAACGGAAACGCGCGCAGACGGCTTTTGGACATGGGTTTTACGCCGAAAACGGAGATATTCGTGTCGGGCGTTGCGCCGTTCGGCGGGACCGTGCTCGTATCGTTGAGAGAATCTTTTATAGCTCTGCGCGAAGACGCCGCGTCGCTGATCGAGGTGGCGCGCTTATGAGCGGACGCGAGTATCGCATAGAGCTTGCGGGAAATCCGAACGTAGGCAAAACGAGCTTGTACAACAGGCTCACGGGTTCGTTCGAACACGTGGGAAATTGGCACGGCGTAACGGTAGAACGAGTAGAAAAGAAAATTTCGTTCGAAGGCGACGAAATAATTTTGTCGGACTTGCCCGGGCTTTATTCG
>DBEXQE010000081.1:0-11679 GCA_048167245.1 Christensenellales bacterium
TTACTATTCCAAAACTGCACAAATGCACGTTTTGCTTGCGTATCTCGCCGGATCGTGTTATAATATCGCCATGAACGGATTCAACATATCAAAACCGAATTTAACGTACAACTATTCGTATTTCAAAAACCCGCACGAGCATCCGCAATTTTTCATGATGCACTCCCACAACTCGTACGAAATAATATTTTTCGAAAAAGGCGACGCGAACTACGTGATAGAAGACCGCAAATACCGCCTTAAACCGAACGATTTCATTTTTATCCGTCCGCTCAAACACCATTACGTGGAAATAAAAGAAAAAGCGGAATATTCCCGCTTTAACATATCGTTCGATTCGAAATTCATAAGTAAAAAATTGCTTGATAGCATTCCCGGCGAACTCGAAGTAATAAACTGCCCGGGCGGATCGGTGATCTCCGAAAATTTCAAACGCATGAGTTATTACAACATGAGTATGGAAGAAGAAGATTTCATCAAAATTCTCGCCTGTCTGTTGACTGAAATTTTCTACAATATTAAAATTTCGAAAGACAACTACGTAAGTATTCCGTCGGGGCTGTCGCCCATTCTTACGGAAACGCTCGACTACATCAACGAAAATTTGTTCACGATCAAGGACATAAAAGAGATCAGCAACAGGTTCTTTATATCCGAATCGTACCTGTTCAAACTATTTCAGGCGCAACTGAAAACCACGCCGAAAAAGTATATCCAGACCAAGCGCTTGCTTTACGCGCAAAAATTGATCCGCGGCGGCAAACGCCCCACCGACGTGTTTCCCGAATGCGGTTTCGAAACCTATATCGGATTTTACAAAAACTACAAAAAAAACTTCGGCTACTCCCCGTCCGAAGAAAAAAACAACGCGACTTTGATCAAGTGAACTTGAAACTTGTTTTACTCCGTCTTTTTATCCGTATCTTTTTTATTCTTTTCTTTCACGTTATAGAACAGGGTGGACAGCACGCCCGCAAACATCAGCGCCGCCCAGACGACGATCAGGTTGATCCAACCTATTTTTACTATCGCATCGGAAAACAGCAGACTGCTTACCGCCGAAAACAAATAACTTACGAAATCGAGCGCGCCCACGACGAACGCAACGCGCCCGACTTTTTTGAAATCTCTGCAATAGTAAGTCCATATCATCGTTCCCGCCCAACTGTATCCGCTCTTTGCGACCAAAAGCACGACTATATTCGCATACGCGTTTTTTATCGGTATAAGCAACAGAAAAAACGCGGCGGACAGCAAAAACGAAAACCTTATCACCCATACGGATCTTTCGCGCATCAGATGATACAGTAATATCGCTATGATCTGATTGAGAGCGGCGATAAGCGTTATGACCGTGAATATCACGGAAGTTATTTGCGGCGAAAAACCGAGATGATCGGATATGTACGTAGGTATCCAGAACGTTATGGAGTTTTTCGCCACGCCCTGTATCGCGGATATTAGCAAGAAAGCCGCGGCTCCGTGTTTCAACCAATATCCGGCAAACCGTTTCAGCGGCATGGATCCGTTCTTTCCCGTCTCGATTTCGCCGAGCGCTTTTGCTATCGGGAACTTTTTGTCGAGCAGAGCGTTCGCGACGAACGACGCCGCCGCAAAAAACAGCAACATGCCCGCGAAAATATATGTGGCGAGTTTCCAATCGCCCAATATCCCGAAAAGTCCCGCCACGGTCGAACCCGCAATGGAAGCAAGATTCAGCAAGGTCATGCAGATCTCCGCTTGCCGTCCTTCCAGCCTGTCGGCTATGCTTTTTACGAGCGGCGCATACAGAAACGACAATCCGAAGCCGCACGCTCCCCAAACGACGGATTTTACGATAACTCCGTCGAACAGCGCAAACGAAAAACACGATACCGACGCGAGCAACAGACCGCTCAGCAACATGTATTTCAGTTTGATCTTGTCGCCTATAAATCCGACGAACAGCTGTCCTATGCCGTAGCACAGGAAGTATACGGACGACATCGCGCCTATCGCAACGCTGTCGTATCCTTCTTCTATCATTATCGGCGAGTTTACGCTGAGCAAACTTTTCGTCGCGTAGCATGCAAGATATATCAGAAACGACGCTACGGCTATCGTCAGAAACTGTACGGTTTTTCCCGATCTGTCTTTCATGAGTCGATCTCGGTTTCCGCCTTTTGCAATTCTTTTCTGAAATGATCGGCTGTTTTCGCCATCAATTTCAAAGCGTCGGGTACGAGCTCTTTCGGAAATTTCGGAAGAAAAGCATCGGCTTCGAGCGTTATATCGCCCCGATAACCGATCTCTGCGAGCGCGTCGACGATCGGCTTATAATCTATTTCGGACGTAAACGGCAACTTATGAAGATCGTTTTTCAAGTCGTTGTCGTGCAAATGGATGCCCTTTACTCTCCCGCCGAGTTCCTTTATCATTTCCGCGGCGGAAGTATCGAGTCCTTTCATTTCCGCATGACCTATATCCACAAGCGCGCAGAAAATTTTCTCGTCCAACAAGTCGAGATGAGCTTTGAAATTCTTCCCGTCGGAACATGCCGCGGGCAACGCGCATTTCTCCGCGTTGTTCCAATTCCACATATTTTCGAGCGCGATCGCAACGCCGAATTTTTTCGCGTAAGACCCGAGTTTTTCGAAAATCTTCGCGTTTTCTTCCGGCGAATAGTCGTTCCACGGATGCACGACGCATATCTTCGCCCCGAGAACGGCGGAGATCTCGAGAGCGCGAACGATCTCGTCGTAACGCTCTCTCGTTCGATCCGCGTCGCCTGCGCACACGAGCGGAAAGGGAGCGTGCGTCTGATTGCACGCTATCCCTATCCGATCGGCATACCTGCGCAATTTCTCGGCTTTTGCCGCGCCATCGTCGTCCGAGATCCACGGACAGGTAGCAGTCCTGAACATAGAAAAGTCGTAAGCATCGAATCCCGCTTCTTTGAGCGCCGATAATCTTTCTTCGTAAGTTTCGTAAAATCGACGTAACGATCCGATTTCCGTGGATATATACATTTCGATCCCGTCTCCCGATATGGTTTTCTTTGTTTAGATCGTATGGGCGCTAACTCAGCGCAACGTAATACCGAGCGGAGCTGTACTCGCCTTCTTTATTCGTGTTGCTTGCAACGGGGCAGATCGAACCGCCGAACTCTACCGTCCCGAAGAAACCGTTGTTATCGAAATATTTATCCGAACCGTCGGTATTCGCCTTGGCAACGTAATCTTCCCAACCGTGGTACGTTTTTACTTTCTCGAATCCGCCGTTTTGGTGATCGAGATCCCAAGGGTCGTAATTTTTGTCTCCGATCGCAGGCAAACCATACTTATACGCATCTGCGCCGTAACTGCCTTTAAGGTTTATCGCTATCGCATTTTCTACCGAAAGTCCGTTGCCTTGCTTTGCCGCAACTATCATACCGCCGATACGGTTACGCGAATTCCAATTACTGCTTGACAACGGTTCGCGATCAGCCATTACTACAAGAACGTTTTTGATCGTGTTTACGCTGTCCGCTATGCCTACAAGCAACGAACAGCCGTTATTACCTGCAGTCGGATACCAATCGTCGTTTATACGGGTGAACGATTTACAATATACGGCAACGTTTTCAATAGTACAGTTATTCATCGCGCTTACCAAAAGCCCGCCCGTAGACTTCATTTCCGCGTCCAAGAACGTAACGTTTTTAACGGTAGATTTCCAAGCTCCCGAGAAGAATCCCCCGGATAAAAGACCGCCTTCTTCGGTACTGGTATAACCCTTGATAACGTGTCCGCGACCGTCGAATCCGCCGTCTGTAAGCGCGGTTTTCACGAATCCACCCGACTGACCCGGCGTAAATCCTACTTTCATCCCGGTTACGTCTACGTCGGCTCCGAGCACATAGTAGCCCTGCAGAAGTTTCGTCGCGGTTCCTACGATCCCTTGCGCAGACGTAACGTTCGGCAATATGTCGGCGTAACCCATAAACGTGTCTCTCGCCATTTGCTCTTTTTGCGTGATCACTACCGACGCAAACGTTATTTTCGCCTTAACGGAAAGATATTGCGTACCCGAACTTAATACGAGATCGACTTCTTTTTCGCCGTACGCCTTACTTGCTCTTAAAGCCGATTTTGCATCTGCGGAGAAAGTAAGCGTACCGCTTTCGAGCGTCGCGCCCGTAGCTGCGTTTCCGTCGGATAAGATAGCGCTTTCGAGCGTCATCGAAGCAAAATCATAGGTTTTAAGTTTATCGTTATCCGCAAACGCAGACGTAAGATCTACCGTCGACGCGCCCGAAACCGAGTAATCGACGTCAAGCAAGTTCTCACTGCTTACGTCTACCGAATCGATACTTACTACCCTTATCGTTTTCGTAGTCGCCGCATCGGAAGAAAATGCGTTTTTTACGGAAACGGTTATTTCCGTGCCGTAAGGCGTAGCGTCGTCGATAACGATAGCCGCCGCCGTTTTGCCCGTGATATTCAGAGAAACTCCCGTATTCGTTGCGGATACGGACACGATATCGTCTTTACCGATGACCAACTCTATGTTTTCGCGATCCGTAACGGACGGGAGCGAAATATCCGTCGAGCCGGAAGAAGGATCTTCCAAGCAAGCGGGGTACGGATAACCGTTATAAAGTTTCCAAAACCCTTTGTCGGGCAAACTTGCCCAATCGTCGAAATCTATTTCCGCGTCGGCAAGCTCGGTATAGTTGTAGTACGCTCCGTAAACGTCGGTACCCGCGCCCGTCGTTTCGGACGTATTTACGGCGTTTTCGACGGAACAACCTATAACGTACACGTCGTTTAGTACGCCGTAGCCGAGCGGCATATTTCCGATCGCATACGAATAAGACGGCGTAGCCGATGCGTGCGTTACGTCGATAAATACCCGATTTACGCGCGCGTTCCGATCCGCCGTTTTTCCGAATACGGTACCGTAAACATTGTTACTGCTGCCGTTTCTGAGCGTAGTCTGAACGTACACGTTTTCGACCGTGCCGCTGCCTGCGTGCACAAGATAGCTTCCGCCCCACATAGTGCCGCCGTTTATAAACGCAGTGTTTTTGATAACGCCGTCTTTATTCAGAATTCCGAACAGTGCGGAATCCGTCCAATATTCCACTGCGCCCTTAACATAGTGTCCGTTCCCGTCGAACGTGCCGCGAAATCCGCAAACCGAACCGTCGGTCCAATTAAGCGATACGCCTTCCGACGTAAATGCGGCTTGCATTTTATCGTAAGTCATTATATTAAGATTCTGAAACGATTTACCCGTATAATCTATATTGTTTCCGAGAACGAAATATCCGCCCCATAAATACGCTTTCTCTTCCGCCGCTTTCATATGCGTGGTAAACATATCCGCAAAGTCGGTTTCATTCATTATTTTAAGAGTGATGAGATCGGCTTTAAGCGTATAGTGAGCAAGAGAAGTATCTATTCCGAGCGATTTTCCCATTCCGAGCGAATCGGTGTTTTTGGGCAGTTTGCTTTGATCTATCGTAAAACTTTCGGAGAATTCTTTCGTGGTTACGGAAACGCCCTCTATCGTTACGTCTTCGATCTCGCCGTCGATCGTATCGTCGGTAAGATCCGAAAAAGCATACGTTTCGCCCGCTTTCGTATTTTCGATAAACGGAACTTCTTTCTGAGTAAGTTCCACGTAAGGACGGTAAACGTCTACGGTAAAGGTCAAGCCGTCGCTGTCTTTATACTTCACCGTAACCGAAACGGGATCGCCGTTCTCGGTATTACGCAGTCCTTTTACGGTATCGTTTTCTATTACGATAGTGTCTCCCGAGTAATCGAACGTAAGATCGGGATCGCTCACTTTATTAAAAGTCCCGCTTCCGCTTTCACGCTCGTAAACCGTCAAGCTGTCAAGAACGCCGATCTCGGCTTTGTCGCCTTTGTCCGTAGCGAGCATCGAAACGCGCGTTGCGTACTTTCCGTTGCTTTGCGGCTCGAAATCGCCGTCGTCTTCGAACGCAAAAGTTATGTTCAGATTATGAACGTAGATCTCTATCTCGTCGGCGATCGGCTGTTCTATTCCGCGCACCGTCGCCGAAACGGTCGCCATAGTGTTTCCGCGTTCGCTTCCGCCCACGAACACCGCTCTCTTGCCGTCGTACGTCAGCGATACGAGATCATCGGGAGTTTCTTCGTCAAGCTCCCAATCAAAAGCCGTTATTTGGTCGGTCAGTTCTTTGCCTTTCCACATAACGCGAGCTTCCGCGGTATATTCGCCGCCGTTCATGCCTATCTCGATACTTTTTTCGTTAAGAAGCATAACGGGCGCAGTGAACGAATCGTATACTTCGATCTCGCAGGTCGCCGAAACTCCGCCCGCAGACGCGCTGACTTTTGTAGTGCCCACGCCCTGCGCTTTTACCAAACCGTTATCCACCGTAACGACCGCGTCGTTTTCGCTCGACCACGCAATGTTTTCATCGGTATCCGTCTTGGTCGCCGTAAGCAGAATTTCGTCGTAAATATCGAGCCGCGCGTTGCTTTGGCTCAACGTTACGGTCGGAACGGGCGGCTCGGGTTGCGGTTCGGGATTTTTTTTGCATCCGAACAACAGCGCCGCAGAGCATACCGCCGTTGCGACGATAAGCACGGCAACAAAAAGTCCTTTTGCTTTTTTCAACGTCGTTTTCATCTTTCTCTCCTTTCCTTATTGTTTCTGATATCTTCAGATCCGCGCGCGACGGATCATTCGATCCCCCAACTAATATAAACGTTTCTCATGTTGCCGCCTTCACGGTAACGGGAAACCCCCAAACGGGTCGCGTCTTCTTTGAACGAAAGACGCATATTTTGCAGATCGTCGGACGCATAGTAAGCCGTGTGTAATTGAATGAGCGCGTAACGCGGGAATAAACTTTCGAGCGTGATATGATCGCGGAGCGTTTCGTAAAGCGCGGAGTTCTCGGCTCTTATCGGCTCTATCGCGGCGTAAGCCTCGTCTATAAGCCGCATATAGCCGTCGAGCGTACGCTTGGGCCACAAACGCGCTTGCTCTATCTCGTCATACATAAATCCCGTCGCGATAGTCGGATAAGCGTCTTCGAGATAGCGCATCCATATCTGAATACTTTCGAACAGTTCTTTCATAGGCTCTTTCGCCGCGCCGAAATAGTTTTCGAAGAAATTATCGACAAGCGTATTGTAGTCGGAATTTACGTCGAACATGGCTTTGCTGTTAAGGTACTCCTTGAATTTGGTAAAATGCGACGCGCCGTTATTCTGACCCGACTGACCCTGACTGTACATATAAACGGCGTTAGCTTCCTTACAAACGCGGTACGTTTCTATCATCGAATCGTACGTATTGAAAGGATACATATAATAGTGATAATTCGTTTCGTACAGATAGAAATGGATCGATTTCGCGCACGCTTTCCAACCGTCGATATTGGCGACTATGTCTGCGTTTTGTTCTTCTTGGAACGAATGGTAAAAATTCGAGTATGCGGGAGCTATTTTTACCGAAACGCCGTCGGCGAGAACGACCGTATCGTCGACGGGTTCCCACTCTCCCGTTACTTCGTTTTTGCGCGCGGGCGGCGTCTGAGTGTCGTTATACGCAAAGAATACGACTTCCACGTTTCTGCCTGCGGGCAACTCGCTGTCGAGCAAAGCTCTTACTTCGTTTATAAACTGTATCTGGACCGCGGCTGTCGTGCCGTATTTATCGCTTATTTTTTTGCACGACTCGCAACTGCAATAAGCTCCGCCGTCCATCTGCGTGAACTCTATAAGATTTCTGTCGGGATATTTTTCCGCCGCCGCCAATATAACGTCGGCTACTTCGCGAACCATGAGCGCCTTTTCGTCGCCGTCGCCGTGAGCCGAATAGCAAAGTTGCGAACCCGCGTCCGAATACCATCCGGGATGCGCCGACTGAAAAGTTTTTTTCGGCAGATAATAAAGCGAGTTGTGCGAAAACTGACCTTGCACGTACATGGGAAGATCGCCGAGCGACAGAAAACCCATGCCGTACTGAGCGTCGGACTCCATGGGCATAGACGCTATTATGTAGTCGAAATCGGGCTTTTCGATAATTTCGAGATCCGGCAGAGTTTCGCCGCTTTTCGAGAAAGTTACCGTATCCGCCGCATACATTTCGTAGCCGAGCACCGCGCGCAGAAACGCAAGGACAGCATACTGATACCCGAAACCTTTCGACATTATAAACACCGAATCGCCGACCGACTTTATATAATAGCCGGTGTTGCCGAGATCGTCTTGCGGCATGGTAAGCCCCGCCGCGGCAAACATGGTTTCGTCGCCCATTACGATAAGTTTTGCATCCGCGGAATACGACGCTTCGTCCGGAAGCACGGCGGAAAGCGTCGCGCCCGTCGCCTCGGCTATCATTCTCTGCAAAAACGACGACGCGGCAAGCTCTTTTACGGAATCGGTACGGACTATAACGTAGTCGGAGCGTCCGTTTACCGCAAACGCGCGGTCGGTCTCCGTTACCGTTACTTTATGCAACTGCTTTTCGCTGTTTACAAGATGTTCTTCGCGCTCCGTTACCGTGTACTCGGGTCGCGTCGTTTCGACTTTGCGATCGTCCTTGCGGCAAGCTCCCGCCGCAAAGCACATAACCGTGATCAAGATCAGTGAAATCGCTTTTTTCATATCAATGCTCCTTACCTTGTAACCGTTACGGTAAACGATTCGAGAGTTACGTTGCCCGCTTCGTCCGAAACGTATATGTAGAACGCGTACTTGCCTTCGCTGTCGGCGCGAACGGAATTCGAACCGTTATTCAAAGCCACGAGCCGTCCGCGAGGCGTGCGCACGTATTGAACGATAATAAGATCATCTGCCGCCGTCAGGTTGTCGCTTGCCGTAAATTTCGGGATCACGAGAACGTCTCCCGCCTTTGCTTCGGTGTTCGGCGCGTGCGCAAACGTTATTGCGGGCGGTTCGTCGTCGACGACGTTTATGTTGTATAACATTACGGCGCTCATGCTCTCGTTTGTATCCGTCGCCGTATAACTGACGTTATACTGTCCGTAATCGGTGATTTCCACGGTATATTCCGCCGACGGATCGACGCCGCGCAGGACCGTTCCGTTTATATCCGTCATAGGCTTGCGGTCGGGTCCGAGTACCGTCAGCGTAAATTCCGTGTCCGGCGTAAGAACGTCCCCCGCAACGACCGCGGGAAGCGTAACTCGGTCGCCGATCTTCACTTCTCCGCCGTAAGGTTCCAAAAATACTATTCTCGGCGGTATGCGGTCGGTATCGAGTTTTCGCATAGGCTGATTGTCGAGAGCGCTTATGCGATATTGCGCCCCGCTTTCGGCGTCTTCGAAACGGATCGACAAATATATCTTGTCGGACGGGAAGCCGACGAACTTTTCTCCCGAAATCGTCGTTACGGGCGCAACGGACATCGCGTCGAAATAAATCTCTTTGCCCGAATATTTAACGGTATGCAACGCTCCGCTCTTAAAATCGTTGTCCATGCGTATCCTTCCGCCGTCCGTCTCGAAGTATAAGTAGTCGTCCGTGTTCACGAGCCTTGCTTCCACGGCTACGTTTTCGTTCGCGGAATCTTCGAAACGTATGCGAAGCGCCGAATAGTTGCTTTTCCCGTTGACGCCGCGGATCTGCAACTGCATGTTTTCGGCGATCAACGGATTAGCGAACGTCCAACCGCCGTCGGCAGTCGTCGCCGTGAACAGACAATACTCGTCGGTCGCCGTAACGTTCAGGTTTTCCGAGACGAAATAATTTTCGAGTTTAAGCGACGCAAACTGCGCGCCGTCCGCGACTTCGTAAGCGAGAATACACGGTATTTCCGCAACATACGGCTCCGCGTTTCCGCACGTGAAAGTTACGGTTACCGTGTCGCCGTTATTTTGAACGACCGGAGTAAACACGTCTCCCGCCGCAACCGACTTTTCGCCGCCCGAATCTCTGACTTTCGCCGACGCGGCTTTATGCTCCGAACTCCCGGACGTATAGTCGTTTGCATAATACTCGGGCATCTTATAATCGTAACCCGAGATAAAGTATTTCGGCAGTTTCGGTTTTTCGACGAATACGGGCGCATCGCCTCTGCTTACCGTTACTTCGTAACTTGCCGTCGCCGTTTGTCCGATATAGTCGGTAGCCGTATACGCTACCGTATATACGCCTTCTTTTTCGGGTCTGAACCGAAGTTGCGTTCCGTCCGTTTCATATACCGAATCGCCGTTCGTCGCCGCGATCTTTACGGTCGTCTTTCCGCTTCCGCCGTCTACGGAAAACGACGGCGTTTCAACGTATTCGCCGAGCACTGCGCTCTTTTTCGCCGAAGAATGGTCCGCGGAAATACGCACGGGCGCCACGTCGCTCACGGCGTTGACCCAAACGATCTCTTTCGTTTCGTTGCCTTCGTTGTCTTCGGCTTCGTAAACTACGGTATACATTCCGGGATACTCCGTTGCGAATCTGCCGCCTACGGAAGTTATGCTTATCGGCGCGTCCGTAAAATAGTTGTACCATACGGTAGTGCGGACGGTGCGCTTGCCCGTGCCGTAATCGTATGCCGTCGCCGCAGGAACGGGATATGTTCCGCCTATCTTCGCTTTCGGCATGTTTTCGCGGTCGGCGCTGCCCGTATCGATCGTTATAACGGGCGGCTCGACGTCGTAAACGTCGGTATTTTCAACGCTGTCCATGCCGAAAAATTGAGTTACGCAGAAATTTGCCGTAGGATTGTTGTAATCCGAAGCCGAGACGGACAAACGCACTCTGTCGGACGGGAATCCCGCAAACAGTTTGCTGAAATATTTCGTGTCGTCAAGGTCGGCAATGCTGTTTTTGCTTACGGATACCGTCATGGTCGACATATCCAACTGCAAACGCATAGCGGACGTATCTATCGGTTTTCCGTATACGTTGGCGCCGTAGAAAGAATGAGACGTTGCCGTTCCCCAGCCGTTGTCCCGATGTATGACGCCTTTGGAATGTTCGAGTCCGACCATCGTGCCTTGCGTGCTTGCACCCGCCAACATATACGAATAATTCGGATCGTCATCCACTCCGCGCACCGAAACGCGCAGATATATGCTCGGATCGGTTACGTCGGTAAGAGTGAAATACAACAGTTTGAAATCGGCGTTGCCTATGTTGTCGGGAGTTGCGAACAGCGTTACGACGGAATCGGTTTTCGTCAGTTTTTTCAAATCTATTACCGGCGCGAAATCCATAGTTTCGCCGCGCGCCAACCTGACCATTATCCCTTCGGTCGTAACGCCCGCCTGACCGTACAAACCGTATTCCGCAGTCGATCCTGATCCGGAAAAAGTAAATAATTTACCTTGCACCGAAAACTTTTCGTTTTTGACGTACGTCTTTCCGCCCGCGACCGCGGAATAGCGGACCGTATAGTTGCCGGACGACGAAAGTTTTACCGTAGTTGCGCGCGTCGCTGAACCGTCGGGGAATTCGAGCGTAGCTCCCGCGTCGACCGTCGTTCCGCCGAGCGCCAACGTGCGCTTCGGCACGCGGAATTCCGTCCCTATGTCGTATGAACGCGAAATATCGACGACGCTCCATTCGGGCGAAAGCGTTTTGTTTTGCGCCGATCCGACGAGCGCGCCCGCTCCTATGGCGACAAAACACAGCGTCAGCGCTATCGCAAATCCGATTTCGGAAATCTTTTTTCTCACTGCCGTTCTCCTTT
>DBEXQE010000082.1:0-3488 GCA_048167245.1 Christensenellales bacterium
GCCGAATTCTATGCCGCCCATCATTTTGTCGCGGAAAACGATAAACACAATGAGCGTAGGCAACGACGCCAGAATACACGCGGCGAACTGCAACGGCTTGAACGTGAGCAACGGATCGCTCGAAAACTGCAATTCGTACAGCGCGTACGCGACCGTGGGGCTGTGCGGAATGTAAATGAGCGGCGTCGTCCAGTCTGCCCAGAAACCCATGAGCTGCAACGCGAAAACTATCGCCAAAACGCTCGCGACCATAGGGAAATTGATTTTTATCATAACGCGGAACTCGGACGCGCCGTCGATATATGCCGATTCCGAAAACGCCTTGTCGACGCCCCTGAACGACGACTTGAACAGCAGATAGTTGAAGCCGAGAAAAGTGAGCTTCATGAAATACATGCCGACCATTCGGTCGTACAGTCCGAGGATCTTCGTCATCTGTATCGTTGCGGCTTCCGCGCCGATTATAGGCAACACCATCGTTACGATAACTATGCCGTCGATCACCTTGTTGAACGCGAAATCGAATTTGCTCGTGGCGTACGCGACTATCGCGGGAGTAAGCGTCGCCGCTATACTGCTGCCGAGTATGTACAGGAACGAATTCGTCAGCAGTTCGTCCAGATACACTTTCACCATGCGCCCGTCGCGGAATATCGGCACCATGAAATTCGCCAACGCGTTTTTGTAGTTTGCAAAAGTAATGACTTTCGGAAATCCGAATATATTCGTGTTGAAATCTATGCGCGTCTTGAACGACGACAAAAGCACCCAGATATACAGCGCCAAAAGCGAGAGCGAATACGCAAACAGCAATATGAATATCAATGCGGAAATTATTCGCGCCGCCGCGCCCTTATGCGCTATCGCGGATCTTTTCATATCCCCATGCCCTCCTTAATTGTTCGGGTCTTTCTTCTCGAAGAACCATTTGAGCAAAAAGACCAACGGCGCGGCAACAAGAGTGAACAGTATGCCGCCGAGAGCCGCTTTCGGATAATTCGCCGGCGACGAAGTCGAACCTATTACGAGCGTGAAGAAGTAGTATTGAAGCGTTGACGCTTCTTTCGGCAGGTTTGACGAGTAGAACTGATACAGCGGCGGTCCGCCCGTGAATATCGCCACTATGCCGGTATAGAGCTGTATGGTTATGACCGGGTACAGCGTGGGCCATATCACGTGGCGGAATTCCTGCCACAGATTTACGCCGTCGAGATGCGCCGCTTCGAGAACTTCCTTGTCGGTGCGCGCCATGGTACCCGTCATGAGTATCAGCCCGCCGCCCAAACTCGTCCACGCAACGTAGAATAAAAGCGTGTTGAATATCGTCGAGTCGTTCGCGAGCAAGCCGCCGAACTGCGTGAACTTTTCAACGCCCGGGAATATGGCGGGCAATCCCTTTTCGACGAAATACTTAAAGCCTATTATCGTCGTCATGCCCGCGACCATGTTCGGCAGGTAAAGCACTATGCGGAAGTAGCCCGCAAGCGGAAACTTCTTGTACACGAAAAACGCGACGAATATTTGAAGCGGCAGTATTATGAGAAGCGTTACGAGATACGACTTTATCGAGTTCCACCAGGCTCTGCCGAGCAGATCGCCCGCAAACAGCTCGCCCGTAATCGTCTTGAAATTCTGCACGAAATACGAAAAGTTGAAAGCGTAATCGGCTGTATCGTAGTCGTATTTTTGGAATGCGAACAATATGGAACGAAAATTCACGCACACATACATCAAAAAGAATTGCACGAGCGGTATCGCGATAAGGCATACGTAAAATATGCACTGCCGCCGCCTGCGTCCGTTATTGAATACAGTATGTTTTTTGTGTAATTCCATTCTCCGCTCCTATTCTCCGATACGGAACAGATATTCTTCCGCCGCGTCATGCCAAGCGTTCTGATCTATCGCCATTCCGTTCAGATACGCCTGTACGGAATGACCTTCCTGATTCGGTTGGAAATACTTCGCTATATTCGCGGTGGTATCCACGCTCGAAACCATTGTGAACAGATAAGAGCAGTAAGCAGAGCCTTCCGCTTGCAGGAATTTGCTTATCGGAAGTTCTTCGAAAACGACGTCCGCCGACTTGTTATGACCGTAAACGAGCTTTCCGAAAGGGGTCATCTCGGCAAGGTTTTCGTCCGTCATCTCGTAATCGTACGGACGCATTATGCCCGACGAAACGGTGGCTATGCGTAACCCTTCTTCGGAGTGGCAGAATTTAAGGAACAGACCCGCCGCGTCTTTTACCTTGGAATTGTTGTTCATGAATATTACGGATCTGCCCGAAGTGCAGGCTATCGTGTTGCCGTCCGCCGAAGATCCGTCGTCCGCCTGCGGCATGGGCATTATGCCGAACGCGCGCTTGCCGTAAGCGTAGTTTTCGTTTTTGTAAGATTCCGCCATGTCGTTCATCGTAGCCGACGCTTCGCGCTCCCACCACGGTCCGTCCACGAGCATGGCTATGCGCTTGCTCGTCGAAGATCCTTTGGAGAGTTCGACGCTGAGCAGGAATTCGTCCTGCGCCGTAAAGTTATCCTGCGAAGTCTGGAACGTGTTCGAGCTGTAATAATTCTGATTCCCTATAAGTTGTTCGGCAAATTTCAGGATATATTCTTTGCCCTTTTGTCCGTTTTTGAGTTTATACGCGTCCATGAGCGTGATATTCCCCAAATCGCTGTCGGTACCTTCGAGAATATAATTCAGCATAAAGTCGTTGTAGCCTTCGTAATCGGCGAACATGTTCGTAAGGTACGAAGTGAAATAGTAAGCCTGGCTTCCGTAGAAAGTCAGCGGAAGCACGTTTTTCTCGACCATGCGGTCGAGCAGTGCGAAATAGTCGCCGCGCGTTACGGGCAATCCGTCGTCGTAAGTGTCGGCTATTCCGTCCTGACCTAAGGACTTATTGCCGCCGTCGTTCCAGTTTCCGCTCGGATCGACGTAGAAACTTTCGGATTCGAACAGCTCGATATCGTAAATCATCTGATAGCTTGCCTGATACCAGGGAAGCGAGTAGATCGAGCCGTCGATATCGTAATAATCTTTTACAGCGGGAGTCATTTTATCCCAAACCGATTTGTCTTCGCCGAACTCCGTAAGTTTTTCGTCGCGCACGTATTTCGTTATGTCCGCGATATAGCCTTTGGTACGGAATTGAGCGAGATGCTCGCTACCGACGTAGTCCATAAAGAACAGGTCGCCGTCGTATGAGTCGAAGTTGTTGAGAACGGTGCCCGAGTCCATCGTGTTTTTACCGGGCAGCGGCATTATCTGAATGTCCGGGTACTTATCTTCGAACGCGGCTTTCAGCGCGGGCAACCATTCGGCTCCCAAACCGCCGTTGTAATAGTTTACGTAAACCTGCGTGCGGTTCGGATCGACTTCTTCGCCCTCGTCGCGCGGACCGCATGCGCTCATGCCGAACGCAAGCACCGTCGCGGTGATAAATACGGCTATTCGTTTTAACAGTTTCATACTTATTTTCCTCC
>DBEXQE010000083.1:0-4918 GCA_048167245.1 Christensenellales bacterium
CGGAGAAATCGCTAAAAATTTATATCTTTATAAGGATAGAATAACTCTTTGACCTTATTATAAAGATAATTTAAGCGATTTCTCGACTGCGCTCGAAATGACAGTGCTGTGGTAGATTTCTCGACTACACTCGAAATACTCGCGTTGCTCGTGGCGTTCGCGTCTGCGACGCTCGGCTGAGGACGGCACTGCGGGCAGATTTCTCGACTACGCTCGAAATGACAGCTTCTCTTGCCCCCCCCACAAAAGGCTTTTTCTTTTGTCAAGGCTTCCCCTATTAGGGGCGCGACGCGTTAAGCAAATAGCACAGTGTGCTATTTGTAGCCAAAGCGCGGCGATTAGCTATGCTTGCGACAGGGCAAGAGCTGCCAACGCGGTAACGTAGTGAGAGCGAGACTGATGAGGTGTTTTCAAAGCGATACGGGTGCGGGCAAGTAACCTCATCCGTCGGCTAACGCCACGAGCCGTAGGCGAGTATTTCGACCGAAGTGAGCGACAGCGAACGAAGCGGAGAAATCGCTAAAAATTTATATCTTTATAAGGATAGGATAACTCTTTGACCTTATTATAAAGATAATTTAAGCGATTTCTCGACTACGCTCGAAATGACAGCCCGTGGCTGTCGGCGTGGGGGGGTGCGACGCGCGGCGGAGGAGGTCAAAAAAACTCACTCGAACCAAAATTTGAATTCTATACTGCCTTTTTTCGCGGCGTAATATTTTTTTTCGAGCGCGGGACCGCAGGAGTTCGAACCTACTCCCGAACTGTCGGCGTTCAGACAAACGTACGTATCGCCGCTTTTTACGAGTTCGAAATCGTGCTTTTTGTCGTTAAGCTCTTTTGCCGAGTACGGCAGAGCCGAGAACGAAAACTCTCTGTCGGCGGAAATGCACAGCCCGCAACGAGCGAACTTTATATAAGACGCGCGGTCATGACTGCCGTATTCCTGCGGCATAATGTACGGACATTCTTCCTTTTCGACGTCGTAGGAGTAATAGTCCTTTACGGGATACGAGCATTTGTCCTTATAGCTTTCGCCGCGACCGTTGCCGAGAAACGTTACTTTCTCGTTGCCTTTAACGGCGAACGACAGCCCTATCCGCGGCATAAACGGCTTTTCGCGCTTGTATTCGTAATCGAATTTCACGTGCAAAACGCCGTCCTTAACTTTATATCCGAGCGAGTACTCTACTATCGGCAACAGAGCCTGCGCTCCTACGATCCCGTCAACTTTACCGTCTTTCTTTTCGACAAGATAATTTTCGGTGCGCAAAAAGCCCGCTTTTCTTATATCGCCCGCGATCCACATATCGTTATCTATAAGCGCGCGGAAAATATCGACCGTGAAACTTTCGGACAGGATATTTTTCCCGTCCGTTCCGAGCGAAGAAATATTGCCGACCCTATCGAGCGAAAATTCCGTCGCGGCACAGGGTCTGCTTACAACGGGCATATCGCTCAGCGTAAAGCCTTGACGGTCGTAAACGAAATCTGCGTCCAAAAGCGGTTCGTCCGCCGCAGGCAAAACTTCGCAGATAAGAACGGTATATCCGCCCGAAACTTCCGCTTTATACGGGAGCGCCACGCTCTCGCCCGCGCTTACCGCAAAGGAAACCGTTTTTTCGTCCTTGACCGCGCCGTCTTTTTTCAGAATAAGACGCAACTTGCCGCAAAAGTCGCGGAAGTAAAAGCGGCTCTTAACGCTCACGTTTTCGCCGTCGTACGAAAGTTCGAACGGACTGTAAACCTTTTTCACTTCTTTGAGCGACGACTTTTCTTTCCTGTCAACCGTAACGAGCCCGTCCACGCAGAAATTGCCGTCGTGCATTTTCTCGCCGAAATCGCCGCCGTAGAGATAGCCCTTTTCGCCGAGTATGGCTTCATCGCACCACTCCCAAACGAACGCGCCTATAAAATTGTCGTGCGCGCGGATAACTTCCCAATAATCTTTCACGTCGCCCGAGCTGTTGCCCATGGCGTGAGTGTACTCGCAAAGAACGTACGGCTTATTTTTGCATATCCCTTTTTCAAGCAGTTTTTTGCAACCGCCGACGGACGGATACATTTCGCTGACCATATCTACGCAGTCGCCCGCGAGAAAAATTTTCTCGTCCTTCTCCCACTTGTACTCGTTTTCGTAGTGAACGGGACGGCTGTCGCGCTTTTTCAGTTCTTTCGATGCGGCGACGAAGTTTCTGCCCCAACCCGACTCGTTGCCAAGGCTCCAAATTACGACCGACGCGCGGTTCTTGTCGCGCTCGTACATACCGACGGCGCGCTCGATAAACTGTTTTTCGAACACGGGGTTTTCGGCTACGTCGTGAATGTCCACGACGCAACAACCGTGAGTTTCGACGTCCGCTTCTTCCAAAACGAGTATGCCGCAGCGGTCGCAAAGCCGCGTGAATTCGGGCGCGGGCGGATAATGGCTCGTGCGCACCGCGTTTATGTTGTTGCGCTTGAACAGCTTCAAATCGCGGAGCATGTCGTCTTCGGTTTCGGCATAGCCGTTAACGGTAAACGAATGGCGGTTCACGCCGCGGAACTTCACGGGCTTTCCGTTTATAAGCAGTAAGTTGCCCTTTCTCTCGACCGTGCGGAAACCTACCTGTTCTTCGATAGTTTCGCCGCCGTAGAAAATGCGGAGCGTATAAAGGTTCGGTTCTTCGTCCGACCATACGCGCGGATCTTTTATCTTTGCCGACGCGCTGTTTCCGCTCAGGGACGCAACGAGTTTTTCGCCGTCGTAGAGTCTGAACTCGGCGTTTTTATCCGCCGAAACGGTCAGCTCGCCGTCCGCAGTCGCCGTTATCTTGTAGTCGCCTATATGATCCGCGGGTCTGCCGAGAATGTACGCTCTGCGGAAAATGCCGCTGAGCCTGAACTTGTCCTGATCTTCGAGATACGACGCGCAATTGTTCTTTACGACTATAACGCGGATCTCGTTGTTCTCGCGCGTGAGATATTGCGACAGGTCGAATTCGGTCATGTTGTGCGAAATCGTGGCGAATCCGACGAACGCACCGTTGACGAACAGCCAGTACGCGCTGTCTACGCCTTCGAAAACCATATAGTGCCGCTCCGACGCGCTTTTTTTGTAATGAGTTACGTACACGCCGCAGGGGTTTTTTCCGAGAACTCTCGGCGGAGTGTACGGGAACGGATAATTTACGTTCGTATACTGCTTTTCGCCGTAACCGAGCATCTGCCAGTTGCTCGGAACGCTCACGTCCGTTTTCGGCTCCGCGGCGAGCGCGGCGTCGGGATCGAAGTCGTCGAAATACTCGAACTTCCACTTTTCGAGCGGCGTAAAACTGTTATTCTCTCCGCTCGGGATATAATAACACCTGTTTTTCTCCGCGTTCACCTTAACGGTAACGTTCTCGTGATACGTAAAAATATCGTTCATACTAAATCCTTTTTCGCTTAAAAAACATATTTTATCGACAAGCGCCCCGCACGGCTACATTCACCGACGGGGCGTTTGCTTTTATATTGTACTGTATCGGATATCAAAAGTCAATTTGTTTTGCTTGAAAAACTTATTTTATTGCGGGGAGCGAATCGAACCCTTTCTGCAGATCTTCGTCGGTCGGGATATAGTCCGTCATCGTCTTGTTTTTGTACGCCATATAAGCGCTCATATCGAAGTAGCCCGTGCCGCTCAGACCGAACAGAATGACTTTCTTTTCGCCCGTCTTTTTACATTCGAGCGCTTCGTCCATAGCCGCCTTTATCGCGTGCGACGATTCGGGCGCGGGCAGGATCCCTTCGACCCTTGCAAACTTCGTAGCCGCGTCGAAAACGTCCGTCTGTTTTACCGAGCGGGCTTCGAGATAGCCGTCGTGATACAGTTTGGAAACTATCGGACTCATGCCGTGATATCTAAGTCCCCCCGCATGATTAGGCGACGGGATAAAGCCGCTGCCGAGCGTGTACATTCTCATGAGCGGGGTCATTTTGCCCGTGTCCCCGAAGTCGTACGCGTACTTTCCGCGCGTCAGCGACGGGCACGACGCAGGTTCCACCGCGATAAATCTTGTATCGCTCTTGCCGTTTATCTTCTCGCCGATAAACGGAGATATAAGACCGCCTAAGTTCGAGCCGCCGCCCGCGCAACCTATTATTATGTCGGGCTTTATGCCGTACTTGTCGAGCGCGACTTTGCACTCCTGACCTATGATCGACTGATGCAATACGACGTGGTCGAGAACGCTCCCGAGCACATAGCGGCAATTCGGCGTTTTCAGCGCGACTTCGACCGCTTCGGAAATCGCGCAACCGAGCGAACCGCCCGTGCCGGGGAATTCTTTGAGTATCTTTTTGCCCGCTTCGGTCGTTTCCGACGGCGACGGGATAAGATTTGCGCCGAACGTTTCTATAACGGCTTTGCGGAAAGGCTTCTGCTCGCTCGACACCTTTACCATGTAAACCGTAAGGTCTATGCCGTAGAACGCGCAAGCCATCGACAGCGCCGTTCCCCATTGACCCGCGCCCGTTTCGGTGGTAAGGCGCGTAATGCCTTCTTCTTTCGCGTAGTAGACCTGTGCCGCCGCGGAGTTCAGCTTATGCGAACCCGAAGTGTTGTTGCCTTCGAATTTGTAGTAGATCTCGGCGGGAGTGTCGAGTTCCTTTTCCAAAAATCTCGCTCTTATGAGCGGCGACGGACGCGTGGACTTGTAGAACTCCATAAGTCCGTCGGGAATGGGCACAAGGCGCGTCTTGTCGTCGAGTTCCTGCTTTATGAGCGACTTGCAGAACACGGGTTCGAGATCCGCTTCCGTGCAGGGCTTGCCCGTAGCCGGATTGATAAACGGATCGTGTTGCTCTTTCATATCCGCGCGGACGTTGTACCAGAATTTGGGTATCTCGTCTTCCGTCAAATAAATGCGCGTGGGGATCTTTTTTGCTTTCATTT
>DBEXQE010000084.1:0-2163 GCA_048167245.1 Christensenellales bacterium
AAGACGGCTATACGTTTGACGGTTGGTATTACGATAGTGAGTATACGCAGGCGGTACAGTCTACGGATAAGCTCACGCAAAACAAAACTATCTACGCAAAGTTTACCAAAATACCTACCGTGAGTTCGTTCTGGAATAAACTCGGCGCGTTCTTCCGTAAGTGGTGGTGGGCGTTTGCCGTAGGCGGTGCGGCGATCATAGCTATCGTTATCGTATCGGTAGTTTATACGCAAAAGAAAAAGGGGTAAAGTATTATGATTGCACAGATAAAACGAATACGAAATATTGTTTTATATGTCATAGCCGTTTTTCTGCTGTGCGTGTTTTGTTTTTCCGAGTTCATAACAGCAAAAGCCGAAGAAACTACGGCTTTGAAATTCGACCGTACTTACGTTCTTGACGATTTGGAAAGTTGTGAAAATTTCGATATTCTACGCTATCCCATTAACCCGCTTGCCGAACCGAAAGTACAGATAATCGAAATAGTCGAGTATTGCTATTCTTACGACGCAAGCAAGCGGGATAAGTACGGACTTTATCTATATGTGTACAACCCTACCCTTTTGGATATAGACGCTACCAGCGGGCAAAACAAAGTTCAAATCGCAGTTCGGTATAATACGCATACTATAACAAACAACAGCCGCCCTACTCTGTATGAAAAGTTCGATATAAAGTTCTGTTCGAAAGTCGAAAACGGCGCGTATAAAGGTTTGTTTTATAAGTTCAAAGTCGTAGATCATAAGAGCGACGACGATAAAACGATAGCGGAACGTGTGAATAGCAGTTCGCGCCGTTATGATATTTCGGGCATTGAGCTTTTAACGGTCGGCAACGGAAATGCGACGGAATATCCCGTAAGTAAAACATATTCGTTTTCGGGCTATTCGAAAGGTATGGGCGCGGACGAAGAACTTGACAAAGTAACGATAAAAAGCGACGTTCTCGAAACCGTATCTTTGGACGTTAAAAATACATATTATCGCACGGGTCATTCGAATAAAGGTAAAAATCATCAAAATCAGCTCGACAGCGTTTATTTTGCCGTTGACAATTCGCTTTTGGATAAATACGGTAAATTACAGGAAATACGCGCCGAGTGGTTCGAGTATAAAACACAGCCGATTATAGTTACCGACGTAGAAGAATTTTACAGCAAGGCAAATAATTATATAGGACAAGTCATACACCCTATTAACGACGAGCAACACTCCGAAATCGGTTATCACTTGATTATGAACCGTGTCAAAGGTAGTTCAAGCGACGCAAGAGTTATATATGATTGGGCTTGGAATTTTCGCAATCGCGGTAGTATGTCGCAAGTCGACGACGCAAAGGCTCTGTATTACTTGTTTTATAATTCGGATATAAGTTATGATCCGTTGGCAGATAAGGTTAAAGACGGCGGAATAGAAAGTAATCGTTTGTACGAATATATCCGAAATTACGATAAGTCTTTTTTAAGCGGCAGATTACCCGTTAAAAACGGGAATATAAGCGCGGATTTATTCTTAGATTCAGTAGACGAAAACCGCACGCGCGGATATAACGTTCACGATATAAATGCGGCGGATATCGAGATTACGAAAATGTTATCGTACAACAGTACTCAACCGAGCTTTTGGAAAAAGTCCGAAGATTTCGGATTTTGGAAAGCGTTGTTCAATAATCTCCCTGATAATCTCGACGAAACTATCGTCGATTTGCCGCCTATCGCCGCAGTCAAAGACAGCGATATAGCAAGCGGCGATAATTATGCCACGTCGAAAAATCTATATATAAACTCTGCTGACGTTCCGAGTTTCGTAGAATATTATAATGACGCAAAAAGTTCCGATAAAACAACGTTTTTATTTCGCTTTGCCGTAACAGATTATTTTGCAAATCCCGTTGAAATAGGCAGATTGAGTACAGGCGGTTTTTGGGACGATAACAGCACGTCTTGGGAAAACGGCGCGTATTACGCACAAGAAACGGTTTTTTTCGATTTCGATATAATTCAGCTTACGTTCGGCGATAACGGCGTGCTTACCGCTATTCCCGTCGTATCAAGTCCGATAGATATATTCGACGATATAACGGTTCCGCTCGAACCCGACGATAACGGTTTCGATTGGGACAAGCTGTGGAAGATACTTGTCTTTGCTATTATAACGATAGTAG
>DBEXQE010000085.1:0-13235 GCA_048167245.1 Christensenellales bacterium
TTTTTCCGTCTTTCAAAGTATAGACGGCTGTATAACCGTCCAAAAAAATGAGAAGGCAGTCGCTTTTCGGATCGTCGAAACATGAAAAACTTTTCTCCGAGATCCATTGCTGTCGCATCGCATTGAAAGCGGTGCAGTCGTAATCGGCGGTATACAGTTTCGTAAGGGCTATCCGTTCCATATTTTTAATATATCATCATATGTTCTATTTGTCAAGCAGTTTCGAAAAGTCCTATTTCTGTTTCTTTTTTGATATTGACAGTCAAGGCTCTGTGTTATACAATATTGATAGGTCGGTTAAGGACGGGATGCTTTTTCATGCAAGATAAGCGATTCATAATTTCAAATTGCAAGATCATCGTAAAAAACGGAATTCTCGAAAAGCGATCCCTTATCATAGAAGACGGAAAAATTCGAGAGATCGCAAGTAAAGAAATGCAATGCGATTACGACGGGAAAGGTTGCTATCTTTCACCGGGCTTTATCGATATACATACGCACGGCGGCTACGGCGGGGACTTTATGGACGCCGCGGACGAAGCGTTCGACAAAGTTTTGAATTTTCATATCGACAACGGAACGACGGCGCTGTTGGCAACTTCCGTAACGGCTCCCGTAGAACAGCTTGTCGCCTTTATGGAAACGGCGCGGAAATACAAGAACAAATCGACTCCGTATGCAAAAGTGCTCGGCGTGCATTTGGAAGGTCCTTATTTGTCGGAGCGAAATAAGGGTGCGCAAAAGAAAGAGTATTTGCGGATACCCGAAAAAGACGATTATTCATTTATGGGGGAATATGCGGACACGATCAAAACCGTAACGATTTCCCCCGAGTTGCCCGGAGCCTCGGAAATGACGCGATTTTTAACGGATCGCGGAATCGTCGTTTGCGGCGGACACGACGACGGAATATTTCCGGAGTTTATGCCCGCTATCGAAAACGGGCTTTCGCATCTGACGCATATTTATTGCGCAATGTCCGAAGTCCGCTTTAAGGACGGAAAGCGGAACGTAGGTTTACGGGAATACGGATTGATCGACGACAGACTGACGGCGGAGATGATAGCGGATAACAGGCACATAACTCCCGAGCTTGCAAAAATGATCGTCGGGGCGAAAGGAGCGGATAAAACATGCGTGGTGTCAGACTGTCTGCGTTGCGCCGGCATGCCTCGGGACGGGCGGCTTTATACGCTCGGTTCGGCGAACGATCCGTCGGCTCAGAAGTTCAAAGTTGCGGACGGAGTGGCGGTCCTTGCGGACGGGGAACGCTATGCCGGCAGTATTACTTGCGTAAGGCAAATGGTCGTCAATCTGATCGAAGCCGGTATTCCGATATGCGATGCATTCCGAATGGCGACGTCGACTCCCGCGAAAATAATCGGGGAAGACGATATCGGCGAGATCGCCGTAGGGAAAACGGCGGATCTGTGCGTGCTGGATAAGGAATTCAACGTGGTAAACGTATTCAAAGACGGAGAACTTATAAAATAGAAGATCATGAACTATCAAGAAAATATGCGACAATTTAAGGAAGTTTTGCTCGGCAATTTCGTGCCTTTTTGGGAAAAGTTTTCTCCCGATAAGGAATACGGCGGGTATTTGTGCGGTTTCGATCGCGACGGAGAGCTTTTTTACGAAGACAAATCGGTTTGGCAACAGGGAAGAAGCCTTTGGATGTTCTCGAAACTGTATAACGAGTTCGGCGGAAAAAAGGAATGGCTCGACTGCGCGAAATGCGGTTATGACTTTTTGAACAAATACTGTTTCGCGCCGAGCGGTCATATGTATTTCCGCGTAACGAGAGACGGTAAGCCGCTTGTAGAGCGCAGATATTATTTTTCGGAAGCGTTTGCCGTTATGGGATACGCTGAATATTACAAAGCGACGGGCTTGCCGGAAGCAAAGCAAAGAGCGGTCGAGTCGTTCGACAGGATGCTCGTGTATTACAGAACGCCCGGCTATTTCCCCGCAAAGGTCGATCCGAAAACGAGAAGCAACCGCGGACACAGCATAGTAATGATCATGCTCAACGTAGCTCAGCACGTGCGCGAGATCGACGACGATCCCAAATACGACGAGCTTATCACGGAATGCATACATACCTTGACTACCGACTTTATCAAGCCGGAATATAAGGCTTTGTTCGAAACGGTCGGCAAGAACGGCGAAAAAGTCGATTCTCCCGAGGGCAGGCTCATCAATCCGGGGCACAGTCTGGAAACGTCTTGGTTTTTGATGAAAGAAGCGGTGCACAGAAAGGACAGGGCGTTGATGGAAACGGCAATGCAGGTAACTCTTTGGTCGCTCGAACGCGGCTGGGATAAAGAAATGGGCGGCATTTTCTATTTCTGCGACGCGGAAAACAAGCCCGTTACGAGTTTGGAATGGGATATGAAACTGTTTTGGCCGCACTGCGAAGCCATGATCGCGCTGCTCTATGCTTACAAGTATTCGGGAGAAAACGTTTACGCCGAATGGTTCGAAAAAATCAAGGCTTACGTTTTCAAGCATTTCCCCGACGACGGACACCCCGAATGGTTCGGACACCTTCACCGCGACGGAACGCCGATCAACTATATCAAAGGAAGCGATTGGAAAGGACCTTTTCACAACGTGAGAGCGTTTATGCTGATAACGCAGTTGTCGGAGTCGATTTCCAAAGGCGAAAAGTTCGATTTTTAAGGAGAAAACAGATGGAAAAGACGGTCAACGGAATTACGGTAAAAACCGTGGCAAAGGAATGGGATATCTACTTCGATATGGCGCTTGCGATGCTCGACGTTATCATGAAAAACAACGGGCAAGGCAAACGCACGGGAATGATCGTTCCCGTAGGACCTACCGATCAATATCCGATATTGGCAAAACTCATAAATCAATTAAACGTTTCTTTGAAAAACGTTTGGTTCTTCAACATGGACGAATATCTGATCTCCCCGACGGAAGAACTTTCCCGCGAGCACGTAATGAGTTTTCACAAGCGCATGAAAGACGAATTTTATTCGAGAGTGAGGCCCGAACTCGTCATGCTCGAAAGTCAAAGACTTTTCCCCGAGATCGGAAAAGAGAAAGAATACGACGAACTGATCGCGAAAATCGGGATAGACGCCTGTTTCGGCGGGCTCGGGATCAACGGACATATCGCCTTTAACGAAGCGGCTGACGACGACGATCCCTTTACCGCGGAAGAATTTGCGGCGTTGCCCACGAGAACGCTTAAAATCACGCGCGAAACGAGAACGATCAACGCGTACGGGTATCAGCGCGGGGATCTGCGCGGAATGCCCGAATACTGCATCACCGTCGGCATGAAACAGATCCTGTCGGCAAAAAAGATCTATCTTGCGCTCAACAGAGATTGGCAACACGGCATTGCGAAAAGAGTGATTTTCGATAAGCCGCAAGCTCAGATCCCCGCAACGCTTTTGCAGAATATCGGCAACGTTACTTTCGTTACGAGCGAAAGCATTGCGAACGGGTTATTCGAGTGAGACAAGCAACAGAAAAACGACTACTTTATTTTTATAGGAGATGGCAATGAACGAGTTTTTATTTACGCAGATCTTAACGGAACTGGAAGAAGCTGTCGGTCGCGAAAATTGTTCGGTAAAGGATATCGACAAAGTAACGCACAGCGTAGACTATTTCTGGTTATCCAGAATGTGGTCGGACAGGGGAAGAAAGATGCCTCAGCCCGACTTCGTGGTTTCACCTAAGAACGCTCGGGAAACTTCCAAGGTCTTGAAGATCGCAAATTATTACAAGATCCCCGTAACGACGTGGGGCGGCGGAGGCGGCACGCAGGGCGGCGCGTTGCCCGTGAACGGCGGTATCGTTTTGGATACCAAGCGCATGAACGAAATTTACGAAGTAAACACCGAAGCTATGTACATAGAGTGCGGCGCGGGCGCGATCTACAAGCACGTCGAGTGGGCGGCAAACGAAAAGGGTTACACTACGATGCATTTTCCGTCGTCGCTTACCTGCTCGACGGTCGGCGGCTTTTTGGCGCACAGGGGCATAGGCGTAGTTTCCACCAAGTACGGCAAGATCGACGACATGGCGTTGCAAATGGAAGTCGTGCTTCCGAACGGCGATATCATTTATACAAGCCCCGCGCCGAAGCATGCGGCGGGTCCCGATCTCAATCAGATATTTATCGGCAGCGAAGGTACTCTCGGTATAATCACGAAAGCACAGATGAGAATTTACGAACAGCCCGAAGACCGCAGGTTCAGGGGCTTTCTGTTCAAGGATATGCACTCCGCGTTCAAGGCAAGCAAGGAGATCCTGCAAAAATTCAAACCGTCCGTCATGCGTCTTTACAACGAAGCGGAAACGGCGAGCCTTATCAAAAAGATCGTCGGCGTGGAGAAGCCCGGCGCGTTCATGAACATAGCTTACGAAGGCGTTAAGGAGCTCGTCGACGTGGAAGAGAAGATCCTGCTCGAAACTTTCAAGCGTTACGGCGCGGAAGACCTGGGATCTGAGTACGGCGAAAAGTGGTGGAAAGAGAAGATAACTTTCTTTTACCCCGGGCACATGATGGATCTGCCGCAGATGTTCGGCACTATGGATACCATCGCTCCCTACGGCAAGATCGAAGAGATCTACTGGGCGATGAAAGAAGCGATCGAAACGCAATTCCCGCAGGCAAGATTCATCGCGCACTTTTCCCACTGGTACGAATGGGGTTGCATGATCTACGACCGCTTTATTATCGACGAGAAAGACGTTCCCCGCGATCCCGTAGAAGCAATGCGCTTGCACAACGCGATCTGGTCTTTGGGCGTCAGAACGGCGATAGCGCACGGCGGCGTCGTCAACGACCACCACGGCGTAGGCATCAAGATAGGCAGACTTATGAAAGAACAGTACGGTCCCGCAATGCAGGTGTTCGAAGGGCTTAAAAAACAGCTCGATCCCAACGGCATTATGAATCCGTACAAACTCGGGTTATAAAGGAGAGCGAAGAAAATGAACGTCAGTGAAAAGGCAAACGGTATCATAGACAGTTGCAGATTTTGTTGGATGTGCCGTCATGTTTGTCCTATCGGCAACGCTACGGGGCAGGAAAGAAACACGGCTCGGGCAAGAGCGCTCGGTGCATCTCTCGTAGTTCGCGGCGCGGCGGATCTTAGCGAGATCGCGGATAACGTTTACGAATGCAGTCTTTGCGGCGCTTGCACGAACAACTGCCAAACGGGTTGGGACCCCAAAGTATTCATACAGGAGATCAAAACGGAGATCGTTTTAAGCGGCAAAGCGCCCGCTTATATCACAGCGCTGTTGGAAAAATATCAGGCTACCGGCAACGTATTCGGCAAGGAAAAGGCTTGTTCCCGTCTTGACGGATCGTTTTCCGCAAAGAGCAACGTTGCTTTGTTCGCAGGTCGGGACGCTTTGTATACGGCGGCGGGATCGGTCAAAACGGCGGCGGAACTTTTGGCAAAGGCGGGCGTAAAAGTCGCTTTGGATAAAAACCAAGACAGCGGCGCGGCGCTTTGGTTCCTGACGGGTAAAACGAGCGAAACGCAAGTTGCGGCTAAGGCTTGCGCGGAGAGCCTGAACAAGTACGAAACCGTTATCGTTTACGATCCCGTGGACCTTAGGTTGATGCTCCACGAATACAAGGAATGGGGCATAGATATAAAGGCGAAGGTCGTCGGATTCAACGAATACGTGCTCGGACTTATCGAAAATGGCGCGCTGAAAGTAAAAAAAGGCGCGAACGAATACTCCTTGCAGGATAACTACGCTTACGCGAGAGATCTCGACGATTGCACGACGGGCAGAAAGCTGATCGAAAAGGTCGGCGTTGTAAAAGATATGCTTCTCGTCGGCAAGGAAGCGAATCTTGCGGGTCAGGCGCAAATGGCGGAGTATATGCCCGAAGTCATGACGCAGGTCGCAAAGGTCAGATGGACGAACGCAGTGAACATGGGCTGCAAGACGATAGTTACCGAAAATCCTGCCGAATACGTTGCGTTGAAAGCGACGGCACCCGACGGTTACAGAGCGATCTCCGTCGAAGAAATGATCACGGAAAATATTTGAGGTGTACTATGAACTTGAAAAAATCCTATAAAGAACAATACGGCTATACGCGCGTCGTAACCGACAGAAACAGTCCGCTTACTTTTGAAGAACTGGATTTTCTTATGCTTTCTGACGGTCAGAGTTTTACCGTCCACGAAACGGGCAAGGAATTCGTTCTGATCGTAATACGCGGTACATGTAAGGTCGAGAGCGCAGATTTCCGATTCGACAACGTGGGCAAGAGAAAGACGCCGTTCGACGGTCCCGCAGACGCCGTCTACGTAGGCAAGGATACCGACTTCACTGTAACGGGCAAGGGCGGCGACGTAAAGATCGCCGTTTGCAAGGCTCCCGCCGAAAAATTCTATCCCGCAAAATTCGTTGCGGGCGACGCGTTGCCCGTCAATACGTACGGCAAGGGCGCTTATACGCGCGACGTTGCGGTTAATTTCACGGAAAAAGACGACGGGAACCTTCTGTTTATCGGCGAGTTTTGGGTAGATGACGGCAAGTGGGCAAGTTATCCGCCGCACAAGCACGATATCGACGACGGCAAGGAAGGCTGTCTCGACGAGATATATTACTTCGAATTCGACAAGCCTCAGGGCTTCGGCTTTCAGTCCGTTTATACGAAAGACGGCTCGATCGACGAAGTTTACCGCGTCAAGACGGGCGATCTTGTGGAAGTACCCAGGGGATATCATCCGTTCACCGTTGCGCCCGGTTACAAAAACTACTGTCTTTGGATCATGGCGGGACCCCGTCGCGGGCTTTTGAGCACGTCGGATACCGATCACGTATGGATGAACAAGTAATTATCACGACGGCGGAAAACGTATGTATTTTTTAGGCGTAGATTTCGGCGGCGGCTCGGGTAAAGCCACGCTTATCGATCAAAGCGGTAAGATCATCGCAACGGCAACGGCGGAATACCCTACTCGCTACGGCGAAGGGGGCAAGGCGGAGCAAGATCCGTCAGACTGGTACGAAGCCGCCTGTAAAAATATCCGCAAGACGATCTCGGGCGTCGACGCAGACGAGATCGCTTGCCTTTGCTTTGACGCGGCGACTCACACGGCGGTGCTTATGGACGAAAACGGCGTACCCGTTTGCGATTCCGTTTACTGGACGGATACCACTTCGGTAGCCGAAAAGAAGTTTCTCTCCGAAACGATGGGAGAGAAAATTTTCCGTAAATGCAAACACTGCGTGGATACCATATGGTCATTGCCCGAAATTTTACATATCAAAAACACGCGACCCGAAACGTACGCGAAGGTGAAGAAGATCGCCTTTGCCAAAGACTACGTGCGCGGTCGCTTTACGGGCGATTTCGTAACCGACTATATCGAAGCGCAGGGGAGTATGCTCTTCGACTTCGATAAGCGCGTCTGGGACAAGGAACTACTCGGGCTGATCGGCATGACGGAAGAAAATATGCCGAAGATTGTAAGACCGCTCGAAGAAGTCGGGCATGTATGCGCCGAAGCGGCAAAAGCGACGGGCTTGTCCGCAAAAACAAAGGTCATTTGCGGCTCGACGGATACCGTTATGGAAGTGTTCGCGGCGGGCGGAACGAACGCGGGAGATACGACGATCAAACTGGCGACGGCGGGCAGGATCTGCGTGGTCTCGGACGTCTGTTATCCCGACAAAAACATAATTAACTACGCACATTTGAAAGACGGTCTGTATTATCCGGGCAGCGGGACGAAGTCATGCGCGTCATCCCTTCGCTGGTTTCGAGATACGTTCGGCGGCAGTTTCGAAGAATTCGGCGAAATGGCGGAAACGGTCGCCGTCGGTTGCGACGGACTTATTTTTCACCCTTATCTTTTAGGGGAATTGACGCCGTACGCCGACCCCGGATTGAAAGGCGGTTTCACGTGTTTGAGCGCCGACCACACCAAGGCGCATTTTGCGCGCGCGGTTATGGAAGGAGTGGCGCTCAGTTTGCTCGATTGCAAGAATTATCTGGAAATTCGCGGCGTAAAACCGAGCGAAAGAGCGTACGTTATAGGCGGCGGCGCGAAGAGCGACGTTTGGCGTCAGATCGTCGCGGACGCGCTGGATATCACTCTCGTACGGACGGCGTGCAACGATTCTTCTTTCGGAAGCGCCATGTGCGCGGGGATCGCGGGCGGTGCGTTTGCCGATTTCGACGAAGCGAAAGCGGTTTGCCAAAAGGTGATCGGAGAAACGAGACCCATTCCCGAAAACACGGAAAAATATCGGAAGATATTCGGTAAATACAAGAAAATCAGCGCATTTTTCAGCGAGCTTTGCCATGAATGACCGAAAGATCGTAGTTTTGACCAAATTTTTCAAGCGGGAGTTGAACCCTTTCGACGGCGCGGCTTTGGAATGTGCTTTGCAGAGCGGCGCTAAGGATATCACCGTTCTTTCCATGGCGCCGCTGTCTGCCGCGGATGCGCTTTCCGCGCTCACAAGACTGGGCGTAAAGGGAGTGTTGATCTCCGACGTATCTTATGCGGGGAGCGATACGATCGCAACGAGTTATATCTTGGCGGCGGCGCTCGAACGGCTGAAACCCGATCTTATTTTCTGCGGTCGGCAGAGCGTGGACGGCGATACCGCGCAGGTGCCGCCCATGCTCTCGCAAAGACTCAGGTACGGCATAAGGACGCAGATCGTGGATATCGTCGGCAAAGAAGTCCGCAACCGCAAGGGGGAACGGTTTATCCCCGAAAAAAATACGATCCTGACTTTCGAGCGAAGCAAAACTTTGCGTTTTCCGTCTATTTTTTCAAAAACGGGCGAAGTCGAGATCTGGAACAACGAAACGCTGGGCTTGGATAAGGCGAAGTGCGGCTTGAACGGCTCTCCCACACGGGTGATACGCTCGTACGAGAGCGACGTCGGCAGACGCTTTTGTACGTTCGTTGCAAAAGAGCGGTTTTCGGAGCTTATTCGGGACGGTTTGCAAAGCGCGAGAGTTGAGCAAAGTTTTCCGACGGGCGAAAAGCTAAATAGAGTTTGCTTTGTCGGCAACGTCAAAAATATCGCCGATCGGATCGCCGACGAAAGTATCGAATTGAAACGAAACGACGGCGGACAGTGCGCGTTTATCGAAAAATTGCGCGAAATTTCCCCGAAAGCCGTTCTATTCGAAGACGACGAAGAAACGAAGATATTCGCAAGCAAGATCGCGGCTGAGCTCGGCGTCGGCATTTGCGCCGACTGTATCCGTTTCCGCGTGGAAAAAGGAAAGCTCGTCATGACGCGTCCAGCGCAGGGCGGAAACATCACGGCGGATATCGTTTGCGAGAGCGATATGAGTTTCGCGACGGTTCGCACTGTCCGCAGAGATTGCGCCGACGTGATCTTCACGGTCGGGAACGGGGCAGTTCCTTATCTCGACGAAATCAAAAAATTATCCGAAGAATACGGTGCGGAGATCTGCGCCACCCGTATCGCGGTGGACAACGGAAAAATGCCTTATTCCGCGCAAGTGGGTTTGACGGGTAAGCGGGTCTGCCCGAAAGTTTACGTTGCTTTCGGCGTATCGGGCGCGGTACAGCACACGTGCGCGATATCGGGCGCGGGCAGGATCGTCGCCGTCAACGTCGACAGGCAAGCGCGGATATTCGATTATGCCGATTACGGCATAGTTACGGATATAAAAAATTTATTTTGGGAGTTATAGATATGTTGGTCAATATTCAGACGATTTTGAAAGATGCGGACGAACGGGGCTATGCGGTACCCGCGTTCAACGTGTATAACATGGAAACGGTCATGGGCGTTATCCGGGCGGCGGAAGAAAAGCGTTCCCCCGTAATAATGCAGTTCTATTCACGCCTTGCGACGACGGGTGTTTCCGATTATCTGATGCCGATCATGCTCAAAGCGGCGCACGACGCGACCGTGCCCGTATGTATCCATCTCGATCACGGCGCTGGGTACGAGCCGGCGGCGATCGCGGTCAAAAACGGCGCAAGCGGTATAATGGTGGATTTTTCCGCACGTCCCATGGAAGAAAATATTTCGAATACGGCGAAAGCGGTTCGGCTTTTGAGCGCGATGAATATCGGCGTCGAGGGCGAGATAGGTCATATCGGCGCGGCGAAAGACGGCGTTCCGACCGATTACACGACGGTGGACGAAGCCGTGGAATACGTCAATAAAACGGGCGTATGCGCTTTGGCGGTCGCCGTCGGTACGGCGCACGGCAGATATAAGCAAGCCCCCGTGCTTCAGATCCGGCGCATAAAGGAAATCAAAGAGGCGGTGAAAGTAGCTCTCGTTTTGCACGGCGGCAGCGGCGTTCCGGACGACCAGATCAAGGCGGCGGTCGCGGCGGGTATCCGTAAGATAAACTTCGGTACCGACCTTTGCTACGCTTTTCTCGACAGCGTATTTGCGGCGGACAGAAGCGTTTACGCGATAGATCTGTTTATGAGAGAGCCTATCGCTTCCGTCAAGAAATTCGCGGAGAGCAAAATCGAGCTTTTGGGAGCGGAAAACAGAGCATGAAAAAGGTAGTCGGTCTCGGCGCGTGCGTTCTCGATACGCTGATATCTTGCGACAAATTCCCCGAAGAAGACGGCAAGCAAAAGGCTGAAAGCATTTTCGTAACGGGCGGCGGACCCGTGGGCAACGCTCTCGTCGTAATTTCGAAGCTCGGCGTCGGCGCGTCGGTGATCGGCGGCTTCGGCTCGGACGATCACGCGTCGTTTATACTGAAAGATTTCGAAAAATACGGAGTTTCCGCAAAAAACGCAAAACGTATCGACGGCGCGACTTCGTTCGTTTCCTACGTTTTGCTATCCGCCGAAAGCAAATCGCGTACCTGCGTTTTCGACAGGGGCAGCGTGCCCGATGCGGAAAGCAACGTCGACCTTTCGGAGATCGACGGCGCGGACGTATTGCATCTCGACGGCAATTATATAAACGGCGCGATCTACGCGGCGAAGTACGCGAAAGAGAAAGGCGTGAAAGTGAGCCTTGACGCGGGCGGCTTGTACGCGGGCGTGGAAAATCTTCTGCCGCTTGTCGACATTTTGATCCCGTCGGCGGAGTTCGCGCTTGCTTTTACGAAAAAAGATACTATCCCCGACGCGATGGCGGAGCTTTCCGCTCGTTACGCTCCCGAAATTTTAGTCGTTACCGACGGCGCGGACGGCGGTTATTATTTCGAAAACAACGATATAAAACATTACGACGGCGTAAAAGTACAAGCCGTGGATACGAACGGCGCGGGAGACACGTTTCACGGGGCGTTCGTTGCGGCATACTGCAACGGCAAAAACGTAAAAGACTGTTGCGATTTTGCAAGCAAGGTCGCGGCTTATAAATGCACGCAGATCGGCGCTAGAAACTATCCGTTGTCAATGGAGATCGCCGAAAAACTTTGTAAAAGTAATAGACGTTTGTTTCAAAAGGGATCTCGTCAAATGCGATAATATTTCCGATTTCGTTGAATGCGTCAAAAACGAAATAAATCACGAATGTGATGAAATTCAGAACAAAATAAAAAATTTGTGGTTTGTTCCGTCGCCGTTTTTGAACGTTTGTATGGCGCAAAACGTGGACAACGGCGGAAAATACAATAATTTCGGTATTCACGGAACGGGGATCTGCAACGCCGCCGACAGTTTGTGCGCCGTCGAACAAATTGTTTTCGATGAAAGATCGATCGATAAGGAAGATTATATAAAAGCCGTAAACGACGATTTTCGAAACAGTCCCGAACTTTTACATAAACTGAGATACGAAATTCCGAAAGTGGGGCAGAACGACGACAGGGCAGACAAATATCTGTGCCTATTGCTTAAATTCTTTTCCGACTCGCTTGACGGAAGAATAAATTGTCGCGGCGGTAAGTTCAGGGCGGGGACGGGCTCGGCTATGTATTATCTTTGGCATGCGAGCGAAATAGGCGCGTCGCCGGACGGCAGAAGAAGCGGCGAACCGTTGGGCGCCAATTTTTCCGTGAGCTTGTTTGCCACGCGGGTGGACCGTTTTCTTTGGTGCAATCGTTGACGAAACCGAACTTTTCGCAAGCCATGAACGGCGGTCCCGTTACGCTGGAATTTGCCGAAAGTATTTGGAACGACGAATCTTCGATAGAAAAATTTTCGAAATTCATAAAAGCGTTTGTCGAAATGGGCGGGCATCAAATACAGCTGAATTCGATCGACATAGAAAAACTTCGGGACGCTCAGCTTCATCCGGAAAATCATGAGCGTTTAGTGGTCAGAATTTGGGGTTGGAGCGCGTATTTTACGGAACTCGACAAAGAGTATCAGGATCACGTGATAGCAAGGCAAAGGTACCGATTATGACCGGAAGGATTTTCGATATAAAAGAATTATCCGTTCACGACGGCGACGGAGCGAGAGTTACCGTTTTTATGAAAGGCTGCCCTATGCGCTGCGAATGGTGTCATAATCCCGAAGGCTTGTCTTATAATAAAAATTTGTTTTTCAAAAAATCAAAATGCACAAACTGCGGACTGTGTTATAAACCTTGCGATCACGATGATTGCAAATCTTTCGGAAGGTGCGTACATATTTGTCCGAATAATTGCTTGAAGGCGGTAGGCAGGGATTACACGACAAGCGAACTTGCGGAAATTCTGTTAAGATACAAGAAAATTTTGAAAAGCACGGGCGGCGGAATAACGTTTTCGGGCGGAGAGCCGTTCTTTCAATGGGAATTTCTGAGCGATATTGTCGACGAATTGAAAGCCGACGGTATTTGCGATATTGCGGTCGAAACTTGCGGGTACGTACAAAACGAAGTGTTTCGGAAGATCGTACGAAAAATTTCAAGCGTTATTATGGATATAAAGATCTTCGATAGCGCAAAGCACGTTAAATTTACCCGATGCGACAATTCGGTCATAAAGGAGAATTTTTTGTGGTTGCGAAAAAGCGGCGTACCGTATGTGATAAGAACTCCTCTTATAAAAGGGATAACCGACGACGATGAAAATTTATCTGAGATCAAAGATTTCATAGGCGATTCGAAATGGGAACTTTTGCCCCAAAACGATTTGGCAAAAAGCAAATACGATTCGTTGATAAAATAATTTACGGTGAGAAAATAAATATGAACTTTGCAAATTACAAAAAACAATTTGAAAAAGAACTTTTCGGAAACGTGATTTTCATGTGCCAAGAATGCTCTCAAAGTGCCTGACGATGCTTTGATTAAATTAAAACAAA
>DBEXQE010000086.1:0-2492 GCA_048167245.1 Christensenellales bacterium
TCCGTTCGGCAGCGTAAACGAAGTTAATCTCGTTGCGGCGAATGCTATGCTGAGCGGAAAAAACATCGAAAAAGAAACGGAAAAGTTTTTTTCGGACAAATACGGTAAAGCGGGTGCGAAAGTTTTCGAAATAATGAAGAAAACCGAAGCAAACCAAAAAAAGATCTTTTACGCCGACGGTTATTATTTTACGCAGGCAAGTTATTTCCCCGAAGTAAATCATTGCAAAAATCATTATTTTTTCGAAATATTCAAAGACGAATGCAATATAGATTCAGACGAGTGGTTTGTTCCGCTCGGTAAGGAAAGAAATTCGGTAAACCGTATATTGACGGAGAAAAACGAGGCATCGGTCGAAGCGGAAGTTTTTTTGAGAGAAATCGAAAGTTTGAGAGACGAAATCGATGCGGAGAATTACAAAGAACTTCTGATTAAGTTCAAAAACTTGTATTACGTTTCGCTTTTGTGGAAATTGCTCGCCGAAATATTGTTTAATTACGTAAAATATTTCGAAACGTTCGAGACGGAGTATGAAAAAACGTTGTTCACGCTTACGAAACAGCTTTCCAACCTTAACGACAGGGGCAGAAACGAGTTGGATACGGACTATTACAATTATTACGGCGCGCGCGGTTTTACGAATTGCACACCCGAATTCGGAGGCAATTTCGAAAAGTGTTTGGAGGCGAATTTCATTGCCGAGAAGAAGGCCGCGCATGAACTTGCCGGAGAAAAACTTATCGATTCCGTTATCTGCGGAAGCTGCTGCGAGGGGCATAAGCTGCAAAAAGAAGTCAACTTTTCCGATACGCTTTTGACAGACGGCAGGCAATGCAGGATAGCGGGCAATAAATCGGGAGCAAAGTGGAGTTCGATAAACGCACACGGGTGGTTTTCGTATGAACTTAAGGTTCGGAAAAACAAAACCAACAAAATATCGCTTGTTTTCGGTTCGTCCGCCGAAACGCTGTCGGCAAGCGTGAAAATAGGCGATAACGTTTATGAAATAGACGAGAAGATCTACGGAGAGAAAGAATATACGTTCGAGTATTTTGCCGAAAGCGATGCGGTAAGAGTGCGAATAGACAGAGTAAACGGCAATACGCCGTACCTGTATATAATAAAAGTCAAGTGAGATAAAAAAATGAACAATTACGAAATACTGAAAAGCAAATTCGAAAGTCGGGAAAAAATCGTAGGAATTTCGATGACTATGTTCGACAACACGCTTATTTTGGAAAAAGCGGTCAAAAGAGGCGACGTGGATTTTATCCTTTTCGATGCGGAACACGGAATTTACGACGCTCAAAATTTAGTTCCGTCTTTGCAAACGATGAGACTGCTCGGAGTGCCGTCTATCGTAAGAGTGCAAGATGCGGCATATCATTTGGTCGCAAAACTTATCGATATGGGCGCGGACGGCATAATGGTGCCTCGGACCGAAAGTTCGGATCAGCTTAAGACCGTCGTCGACGGATTGCTTTTCTCGCCTGACGGCAGAAAGGGTATGGGCGGACACGCTCAGATGAGAGCAGGAGAAAAGTATGCGGATTTCGGCAAAACGAGATTTTTACTGCCTCAGATCGAATCTCCGAAAGGTATCGAAAACCTTCCCGATATGCTCGAGAAATACGGTAAATACATAAGCGCTGTCATAATAGGACCGTACGATATGTCTGTTATGGTAGGCACGCCGTGCGATATAGAAAGCAAAGAAATGACTGACGCGATTAAAAAAGTGTTCGACATAAGCAGCAGATACGGTAAATCTTACGGGATATTCTGCGACGATGAAAATTTTGCGAAAAAATATCGCGGAATGGGCGCGAACGTGCTTTGGATGGCAACCGACAGAGATTATTTTTTGCGCGGAATGAATATGTTTTTGGATAACGTAAAGGAGCTTTAGATTTTATGGAATATTGGAGTTATTATCTGCCGCCTACGCGCTATACGGACGACCTGTATCATATAGGGTCTCGAAACGCGCCCTGTTGGTTGGTGAAAAGCAGCGACGGTCCTATACTTATCGATACGGGACTGCCGCAGACGCTTTATCAAATAATGATCAATTTAAGCTTGCTCGGCGTTGATTATCGGCAGATAAGACATATCGTACATTCTCATGGACACATCGATCATATCGGCGGAACGAGAGCGCTTGTCGAAATTACGGGTGCAAAGACGTATATCGGCGCGGGCGACGTCGATACGGTCAAGGGGAATAACGAACTTCAATGGACAAACGAGTTCGGGCGTCCTTTCGAAGAACCGTTCACTCCCGACTTTATAATCCGCGACGGCGACGAAATAGAGATAGGAGATAAAAAATTCGTATTTTACGAAACGCCGGGACATACGCAAGGCTCTTTGACTTTTTTCTTTAACGTCGGAAGCGGCGCCGAAAATTATACGGCGGGAATGTTCGGCGGAGGCGGATTGAAATCCATGTCTGCCGAATATCTGAAAAAATACGGCTTGCCGTTTTCTTT
>DBEXQE010000087.1:0-9432 GCA_048167245.1 Christensenellales bacterium
AGAAGTTCATAAGCCGCGGAAATATCGTAGACCTTGCCGTCGCGGTAGTCGTAGGTTCGGCGTTCACCGCGATAGTCAACAGCTTCGTCGCCGACATAATCATGCCGCTTATCGGACTTGCGACCGGCAAGACCGACATGAGCGAGCTCGTGTGGGTGCTTAAAGACGACATAGCCATTCACTGGGGAACGTTCTTGCAGGCGATACTGCATTTCCTGCTTATAGCGTTCTTTATATTCCTTATGTTGCGTATTCTGATGAACGCGCAGAACGGACTCAAAAAGCTGAGCCGCAAGGAGAGAAAAGCCGCGAGAGAAGCCGCGCGCAAAGCCGAAGAAGCCGCCGCCGCGGAACCCGCACCCGCTCCCGCGCCCGTCGAAACGGAACTCGATCTGCTGAAAGATATCCGCGCACTGCTCAAAGCGAACCCCGCTATCGCCGCAAAACTCGACGAAACGGAAACCGCCGTCGCGGAAGAAAACACAAAAACGGAATAATATATGATTTTTATAAGCGAAAAGGCGTCCGAACGCAACGGCTCGAACGCCTTTTTCATTATTCGTTTTTTATTATATTACCATTTTGCGGGTGTGCCGTCTACGTAACGCCAAAAATTCGTAGTCGTATCGCCGGGATCGGTCTCGGAATAAAAACAGATCTTCGAAAGACTTACGCAACTCGTAGATTCGGGAGTGCCGTTAAAGAACAGTTTCGACGCTCCGTCCAAAGGATCCGCGTGCATATAAACCGTAGTTTTCGTCGAGCTGTTATCGCTGAAAGATTTCGAATCGAAATTAAATCTTTCGTCCGGAATAATGACCGTTTCGAGTTTCGAGCATCCTGTCGCAAAACTTTTTCCGATGTAAATCGTTCCGGCTACATAACCTTCTTCTACGTATGCCGTCATTGCGCTCAAATCGACGGTTTCGAGTTCCGCGCAAGACTCGAACAGCGAATCGCTGTCATAGGTATTGTTACCTGTTTTTTTGAATTTGAGCGTTGCGGGCGCTTTGAACGATTTTATTTTAGTTCCCGAAAACGCGGCTTTGCCGACTTTTTCGAGTTTGCTGTTCTCGCCGATCTCCAATTCGAGATTCGTCAGACCGCTGAACGCATTCTCCGATATTTCCTTTACGTTATCGCCGATATTTATGCTTTCCAGATCTTCATAGGTCGAAAACCCGCCGATCTTGACTATTCCGTCGGGCAAAACGACTTTCTTCACGCCTTTACCGTCGCCCATGTTTTCGATAACCGTTACGGGTTTTCCGTCGTATTCTGCGGGAACGGTGATCTCCTCGGGCATTCCTTTCAAATATTTCGACGCCTGATAAAGATCGCTTCCGTTATACGTCAGTCCCGTTATCGCATAGCTCGCGCCGTCGTCGCTTAACTTGTAAACGAACCCGATTTCCACGGGTTTGTCGCCGCAAGCCGTCAGCGAGAACGCGCAGGTCAGCGCGCACAAAAGCGCTGTGATCGCAAACAAAACTTTCTTTTTCATAATATTCTCCTTTTTGATCAAAATCGAGAATATTATATCATAAAGTCCCCCCCCCGCAAGCGATTTGCCTTATTTTCCGCAATTTTTTTCGGCGGTGCGACTTTTTGCGTTTTCTATCTTATAAAATTCGTTTTCGCTCCCGTTTCGCTTTCGGGAACGCTTATTCCGGCTTTTTTTCCGGCTTCGATACACTTTAAGAGCCACGCCATGTTGCGGCCGATATTGCGCATAGTCTGCATACCTTCCGCGTCTTGCATAACTTCTTCGGGCGTATTGCCGTGGACCATGTTCCAGTACGACGACGAGATAATCGGCATTTGCGTGATCCCCGCGTACTTCGACAGAGCGTCTATCGAAGCCGTAGTTCCCGCGCGGCGACCCGAAGCTATGAATGCCGCGGGCTTGAAAGTAAAGTTGCTTTTGCCCGCGTAGAAAATTCTGTCGAGAGCCGAAAGCACTCTGCCGTTAGGGTGCGCGTAATAAACGGGCGTTCCGAAAACGAACGCGTCCGCGCTTGCCGCTTTTTCGATGAATTCGTTCGCCATATCGTCGGAAAAAACGCATTTTCCCTTGCCCTTGCAACCGCCGCAGGCTATACAGTCGCGCACGGGCTTCGTTCCTATCTGAAAGATCTCCGTTTCTATGCCTTCCGCGCGCAAAACCTTTTCGATCTCGCTGAGAGCCGTAAAAGTACAGCCGCCCGCTCTATGACTTCCGTTGAATAACAAAACTTTCATTTCCTTTTATCTCCTTTTATTCGTAATAGTAAATTTTGCGCGTGAAACTTTTTTCTTTTCCGCATTCGACGGAAACCGCGCCCTTTATTTCCGAAAACTCGCGCGGCGCGGCGCCTTCTTCGTCGGGCAGGTTCTGCCACGGCTCGACGCAGATCATATTCGCGTCGCCCGGACGCCACAGCAAAAGATTCGAAAAACCGTCGAACTCGAATTCGTTGACTTTTTTGCCGTCGGGATCGATAAGAGCGACCTTGCGCGAATTTATATCCCCGAAAATGGCTGTTTCCGAATTTTGCAGACACTGCATGGGCATGGGCAGAACTTTGCCGCTACCGAGCGCGACGCTCTCGCCCGTAAGCCCGTCCCGATAGCAAAGCGAATCGAATTTTTCGCTCTTTTCGAATTCGAATTTATACTGTTCGATCGGGTACTCCAACACGAACGATTCGTGTCCGCCGCACGCAAACCAAACGGTTTTGTCGTCCGTGTTTTTCACGCGGAAAGTTACGCTCAGGCAGTTGTCGTTCACGGCGTACGTTACGTAAAATTCGAACGAAAAAGGGTAATATTTTCGCGTTTCGTCGCTGCCGCGCAGTAAAAAAGTCATATTTTGCGCTTTTTTTTCGATAAGCTCGAATTCCGAAACGCTTGCGAAACCGTGCTGTTTTACTTCGAACGTTTTGCCGTCTACGCTTGTCGCAGTAAAGCCGCAGTACGGAAAAAGTATAGGCGCGCTCTTTCCCCAAAGTTCGCAACCCTGCCACAGTTTTTCTTCGCCGCACAGCTTAACGCTTTTAAGCTCCGCGCCCGTTTCGCTCGCCGAAACTTCCAGCTTGCCGCTCTTTACGGTGTGTATCATTTTTCTTCCGCTTCCTTTTTTTCGAAATATTTTTTGATAGTCGCGAACGCGAGAGAACCGCTCCGCATCGCGGGATACTTGCCCGTGAAGAATTTGCACCAGACAGCCGCCGCGATGAAACGCCCGTAATTGAAACTCAGATGAAATCCGTCCCTGTTAAGGCTCAGCCCGCCGTTTCCGTAATCGAACGCGGGCAACGCGCGCAGATCCTGCACGGCTCCGCCGACGTCTATTATCCGCAATTTTTCTTGCGCCGCGACCCTGTCGGTCGTGCGCTTTATGCACTCCCACATTTTTTGCTGACTGTTGTCGTAGTCCGCGAACTGACCGTGCGTGCTGTCCTTTTCGTACGCCCACGTTCTGTGAAAAACTATCTCCGCGTCGGTAAATTTTCTTACGTATGCCGAAAGCTCGGTAATATACGGGTAATAGCTTTCGTAAATTCCCGAAAGTCCGCTCGCCTGCTGGACCGTTACGTAGTCCCACTTGTCGCTCAAAAGCGCGTCTTTGATGCTTATAGGGTCTTTCCGTAAGATTGCGCCGTTTTCTTCGAAGTCGTACGCGCTCGCATCGTTTGCCGCGTTTTCGCAATGCTTTTGCAGAGTGCATCCGCCTATGTACAGGTTGCGCACGACGATCTCGTCCGACATAAACTGCAACAGAGCCGTCGCGTCCTGCGAAAAGCTGTTTCCTATCGCCAAAATTTTGATCATACTTTCATATCTCCCGGTAAAGATTTTTTAATGCGTAAAAAGCCGACCGCGCAAGTTATCACTTCCGCGACGGGCACTGCGAACCACAGCGAAAAACCGCCGAACAGCGGCGGCAGAGCGTACGCCAAAACGCCGCCTATGACTATCCCGCGCAAAAGGCTCAGAACGAACGCCGTCCCCGCTTTCGAAACGGACTGATAGTACGACGTGAAGAATATATTCACGCCCATGAACGGGATACAGGTAAAATATATGCGCATGGCTTTGGGCGCAAGTTCCAAAACTTCGGCGCTCGGCGACGACGTGAACATTCTGACGAACGCATTCGGCGCGATCTGCACGGGCAGAAGAAAAACGACCGACATGACGCCGACGGCGGCGTATGCGAGATAACGCAGTTTTTTCACGTTGTCCGAATTTCCCGCGCCGTAGTTGACCGACGCGATCGGTTGACACGCCTGACCTATTCCGTTGAACAGCGACACGGCGACTATCAGCACGTTCGTTATAACGCCGTACGTTACCACGCCGTAATCGCCGACGTATTTCAAGAAACGGTTATTGAATATCATTATCATAACGCCGAGCGCCGTTTCGATAACAAAGCTCGACACTCCGCTCGACGCAACTTCCGCCGCCGTGGAAACATTTATCTTTTTATTAAGTTTAAGTCCGCTTTCTTTGCGGAAAAAGTGGGAGCAACAGATAGCCGTCGTAACGGCGTAGCTTATCATCGTGGCAAGCGCCGCGCCCGCCATTCCCATGTCCGCCGTGAAAACGAGCAGATAATCGAGCAGGATATTCAAAAGTCCGCCTATAACGACGCCCGCCATAGCGAGTTTCGGGTTCTTGTCGTTGCGGATAAAAGCCTGCAAAAATATAGCCGCCGATACAAAAAATCCGAACCACGCGACGTATTTTCCGTAGTTTTTCACGAGCGGCAAAGAGTGCTCGTCCGCGCCGAACAGCCGCATTATAGGGTCGAACCAGACGTTCAACACGAGCGTGAATACAGCCGTTATGCCAGCGAGAAGTATCAGCGAATTCGTAAAAACGCTTTTTGCCTTTTCGTAGTCTTTTTTGCCGACGTACAGAGAGTAACGCACTCCGCCGCCTACGCCGCAAAGCGTGCCGAGAGCTATGTAAAGCGAATAAACGGGCAGAAAAATATTCAGCGCGAGAAGTCCGTCGTCGCCTTCGTACTGACCTATCATGACGGTATCGGCGAGCGTGTACACGGAAGTTACGAGCGTCGCTGCGATGCTCGGCAAAAGATACGAAAAGAAATGCTTTTTTACGCTTCCCTGCGTCAAGTCCCTCATAGTCAGACCATTATATCATGACGGAGCGACAAACGCAAGGTTTTTCGCTGTTTTGATTTTTTTATTCGCTCGCTTTTGCGGAACGCAGAGTTACGACCGCGAGTTCGGGCGGGTTGAATATGCGCGGCACGGGATTCGATTTGCCGAGTCCGCGGCTTATTACGGTGTACCGCTCGCCGATGCTTTTCATTCCGTCCGTATAGCGCGGAAAAAGTCCCTGATTAGGAGCGTACAGCGCGCCTATGAGCGGACAGCGGACCTGCCCGCCGTGAGCGTGTCCCGTAAACGTTAGGTCTATATTGCGCGAAACGTAAAATTCGTGCAGTTCGGGGCGGTGCGACAGGACCATTCTGAACGTTTCGTCGGGGATACCGCTTAAAATTTCGTCGAGTTTTTGCTTGAACGCGTCCTTTTTGACGCCGCCCTGCGGAGCCGTGAAAAACGTAGGATCGCTCATTCCTATAAGCACGATCCCGTCGTCGCCGCGGCGCAACGTTTCCGTTTCGTTGTCGAGAATTTTCACGCCGACGGAGCGCATTTTTTCCGAAAAGCTCTTAAAGCAAGTCAAAACGCTTTCGTGATTGCCGCTCACGTAATAAGTCGGAGAAATCTTCGCAAGCTCTTTTACTGCGGAAAACGAGTGCGCGAAATCTCCGTCCACGTGTATGATATCGCCCGTTATAACGCTAATATCGGGTTTTATTTCCGCGACTTTCTTTTCCAAAAGTCCTTTGAAATCCGCGTTATGTAAGTCCGAAACGTGCGCGACCGTAAAGCCGTCGAACGACGCGGGCAAGCGCGAAAATTTCGGATAATAATAAGTAGATACTATTCTCATGTTTCTATTATATTTTTTGGAGTATAATTTTATATGTTTTTACGGCGTTATCGCAAATTTACTAACTTTTATAAATGTTTTTGTTGATCGAATCCGAAACTTTTTCGGGCAAGATCTTTTTCGCGAGCTTGAAAGTCTTGTTTTTCATGCCGATCGCCACGACCGCAGGCGGATTTTTCGAGCGCGTTATCGCGACGATCTCTTCCGCGGCGCTCTCGGGCGTCATTCCGCCTTGCTCCATCTGTTCGAGCGAAACGGTCGCGCGGCGCATTGCGTCCGCATAGTCCCCAACTTCCGATTCGCCGTATATGTTGCGCTTGAACGTAAAGCGCGTAGCCACTCCGCCGGGTTGCACCGAAGTTACGTATATCCCGTACGGGTTGACTTCGAGATTGAGTCCGCGCGCGAGCATGTCGAGAGCCGCTTTCGACGAGCTGTAAAACGAATCGAACGCAATAGGCATGACGCCGCCCATCGAACTTACGAGTATTATCCGCCCGTCGCCGCTCTCACGCATCAAAGGCAACGCCTTTTTGACCGTTCTCAGCGCGCCGAAATAGTTGACTTCGAACAGCCTGTAAACGTCTTTCAACCTTACGTGTTCTACGGGCGCCGCCATCGAGTAGCCCGCCGAATAGATAAGCAGATCGAGCCTTTTCTCCTTTTGCGCGAAACTATCCATTGCCGCTTCGAGTTCTTCTTCCCGCTCCACGTCCGTGCGCAGATTTTTCACTCCGCCCAGTTCCGCCTTGCCGCGCGAAATATTATAGACCGTATATCCCGTTTCGAGCAATTTTGCCGCCGTATGATATCCTATGCCCGTCGAGCCGCCGACTATGAGCGCAACTTTGTTTTCGAATCCGATATTTTCCACCGTTTTATCTCCGTTATGATTTTTTCATAGTATGCGCGGAGAAAAACGAAAAAATTCGCGTGTTTTAAGGATTTGTGCCGAGAAAAAAGAATACGCACCAAGTCAAAACCGATAATACGAGAATAATAACGGGCGCGAAAAAGAATTTTCTTTCGCCGCGCTTTACGTTTGCGACTATCGCGCCGATAATCGATATCACTGCCGCAACCGCATATGCGATACTGCCGTATATCATAAAAAGCAGGAACAGCGCAACGTATCCTACGCTCTCGCCCGCTCTGTAATCGGCGCCGGTACTCAAAAAACCGTATCCGAAGCAACACGTTGCGATCAGATAAACGGCCGTCGCCGCTATGAAACAGATCCAACCGATTTTGTAAGCCGTATTTTTCATTTTATATGCTCTCCTTGTTCCGCCACGCTCGATCTCTATTTGTGCAACTTGATCTCATCGACGATATTAAGACCGTGCTTTCGCGCGTAAGCGTATAATTTCAGAACGTATTCGTCGCAAAGCTCGCTCGGGCGATGACAGTCGGACGATATTATAACTTTCGCATTATACTTTTTGCACAGCTCGACAAGCAGATCGCTCGGATAATGAAATCCGTTGTGCCTTATCCCGTTTGCGTTGAGTTCCAAAGGCACGTCCGCGCGCACCGCTTCCGTTACGACGCTTTCGAATAAGTTTACCGTATTTTCGCCGATGCGCTCTGCGCCGCAGAAAATAACGTCCGGGTGTGCGAAAAGCGAAAAAAAGCCCGTTCTTAGTCCCTTTACAGCCTGCTTGCAATATGCCGAAATATTCGCGTCGTCCACGCCGTCGTAAAACGAACATCTAAGCCGCTCCCCGCAAAAATACATATGCTGACCGAGAACCAAATAGTTCAGATCTTTCAGAAGTTTTTCGTAATATGAGTCGTTGCCCGAAAAATATTCTATTTCCGCGCCCGACAAAATTTTTATTTTATCGCCGAATCGATCCTCGGCTTCTTCGAACTGCGGCAAATATTGCGTTCTTATCTCCGACGGCGTGATATAGCGATCGCCCGTGTTTACGGGCGGCATACAGTGGTCGGATATCCCTATAACGTCGAAACCGTTTCTTACGGCTTCTTCCGCATAGTCCGAAACGTTCCCCGACGCATGCCCGCACAAATAATTATGCGCATGAAAATTCGTTCTCGGTCTTACACCCTTTATATCCGCCGTCGTTATTTTATAAAAATCATTAAGCATAAATCACGCTCCGCTTATCCTATTATATATAATAGCACCCGAAAATACAAGTTTTCAGGTGCTATTTAGCAGGACAGTATTTTATCCTACAAATATGGTCGAGGTGACGGGACTTGAACCCACGACCCCATGGTCCCTAACCATGTGCGCTACCAAACTGCGCTACACCTCGAAATCGGTTATTGCTTATACATTATAATGAAATAAGGAAAAATTGTCAAGGATTTGCGGGCAAAACATAAGCAAATCATACGCAAATATTTTTAAGCGAATATTCTCTTTTGTGTAAAAGCAACTAGTCTGAACGCAAAGCGGAATAAAAATAAATTTATTTGCAAATTATTCTCTTTTGTTGTCGTCCGAACGCTTGACGGAATTCAATATTTTTAGTATACTTAAATCAAGACTTACAAAAAGGATGAGAATAAAATGGCAATCAAAAAAGGATTGGGAAAAGGACTCAGCGCCCTGCTTGCGGGATCCGAAGAAGAATACGACAATTCGTACGATTCTTTCGGCTCGGAAAAGCCGCAACCCGAAAAGAACGAAAAAGCCGACTCGGCTCACACTTCGGTCGAGATACCGATTTCGCTTATCGACCCGAACGTAAACCAACCGCGTAAAACTTTCGACGAAGTGGCTATGAACGAACTCGTCAACAGTATCCGTATCCACGGTGTGATCTCCCCGATCATTGTCGTTCGCAGATCCGACCGCTATATGATCATTGCCGGCGAAAGACGGTTCAGAGCGAGCAAGAAAGCGGGACTTACAACGATACCCGCGATCATACGCGACTATACCGAACAGCAGGTCAAGGAAATCTCGCTTATAGAGAACTTGCAACGCGAAGACCTGAACCCGATAGAAACGGCTGTCGCGATCAAACAGCTTATGGACGAATATAAGTACACGCAGGAAGAAGTTGCCGACCGCATAGGTAAAAGCCGTCCGGCAATTGCGAATACTTTGCGATTGCTCACGTTGTCCCAGCCCGTAATAGAACTTGTCGCAAACGGCAGGCTTTCGGCAGGACATGCGCGCTGTCTGGTCGTAGTCGAAAACGAAGAAGCGCAGTTAAAGCTCGCTATGAACGGCGTAGACAACAAAGTGTCCGTGCGCGAATTCGAAAAAATGGTCAAAGCGTTCTTGACTCCGAAAAAAGAAAAGCCCGTCATTCAGCAAAGTATAGAGCTTAAAGATCTGATATCGAGAATGCAAAGAACGTTTTCGACTAAGGTTACGGCGCTCGGAAACGACAATCGCGGTAGAATATATATAGATTATTACAGCCGCGACGATCTCGACAGAATAGTCGATCTTGTCGAAGTTCTTGAAAAGAACAG
>DBEXQE010000088.1:0-4065 GCA_048167245.1 Christensenellales bacterium
TTTTAGCGTTTACGTTTATTTTGCCTTGAACGGGACATATATATTTATTATGGAAAAAATAATACTTACTGGCGGCGGAACTGCGGGTCATATAACCCCGAACATTGCGCTTTTGCCGCACCTTAACGAATTCGAGATCCACTATATCGGGCAACCGAACTCCATGGAAGAAGAGCTGATCCGCGAGCAGAAAGGAGTTATCTTCCACCCGCTCGAAGCTCCGAAACTCGTTCGCAGTTTAACGCCCAAGAACTTATCCGTGCCGTTCAAATTGCTTAAAGCCAAGCGCGGCGCGAAAAAACTTTTGAGCGAGATACAGCCGAAAGTAATATTTTCAAAGGGCGGTTTCGTAGCGCTTCCCGTAATGCTTGCGGCAAAGGGAATACCGCTTATCCTGCACGAGTCCGATCTGTCGATGGGACTTGCGAACAGGCTCGTCGTAAAGAAATGCAGGTTCGCTTGCACTTCGTTTTCGTCCACGGCTGAGCAATTCCCGAACGGGATCTGCACCGGCGCGCCGCTGAGAAGTTCTCTCTACGACGGAAACAAGGAAGTCGCCGAGAGGATCTGCGGACTCCGCGGACGGAAGAACCTGCTTATCTTCGGCGGGTCGCTCGGCTCTGCGGCGGTCAACGAAGCCGTTTTCGCCGCCCTGCCCGAACTTACAAAGACTTTCGACGTGGTGCATATCGTGGGCAAAAACAACGAAAAGCAAATCGACTGCCCGCGCTACTTTCAGCTACCGTTCACAAACGGCATAGCCGACTTTTTCGCATGGGCGGACCTTTGCGTGAGCCGCGGCGGAGCAAACGCTCTTTTCGAACTCGCGGCTCTTAAAAAGCCTACTCTCGTTATCCCCCTGCCGAAAGAAAATTCCCGCGGCGATCAAGTGGACAACGCAAAATATTTCGAGTCGAAAGGTTGCGTGCGCGTGCTGTTACAGGAAAATTTAAGTTCCAAAACGCTGACCCGCGAAGTTCTCGAACTCGACCGCCGCAAATTCGATCTTTTGCAGAATATGCGACTGACCGAAAACATAGACGGTACGGCGGAGATCGCGAAACTCATAAAAGAGTGCGCCGCATCGGACTGAAACGTTCCTATTGTTAAATTATAACCCTTTTGAGAACAAGTGTCAAATAAATTACGCAATAATTTCACTTATCGCGATCTTGCGCAAATTGTAAATTATTGTCTTTTTTTGCTAATGCGTCGCAAGATAAGCCCGCATATGATATATTTTATTCGTTCGGTTCGGAAAATATTTCATAAAAAGGAAGCAAAGCGTATGCGTTTCACAAGACATCAGATAAAAGTTCTCACAGTATTGCATCTCGTCGTAGCCGTAATGTTGCTCGGCGTGATACTCATGCCGAAAGGCGGAAACGGCGGAACGGACTCCCCCGTTCAGGGCGAGCCGCAAGTCCCGAGCGACGGCAACGACGTAAAGCCGCAGATACACGACAGGTTCCGCGACCCGAGAATAGCGTTCGACGAAGATATTTTCTGGGAAACGAATATCGGCGGCTCGGGCGACGAGCAGGTCGAAAACGCGTACGAGATACAAAAAAAGCTGTACATAATAGGCAACACGAATTCGAAAGATCTCGATTTCGACGGCGCGGACGGCGGGATATATTTAACGGTGCTGTCCGAAAACGGCAAACCGCTCGCGTATTATTTTTACGACGGCGAACTCATAAAATCGGCACTGCACAAGGACGGCATTTTCTGCCTTGCGCGCCGCGAAAGCAAATTTTTCGCGCTCGTGATAGACACGAACGGAGTCCTGAAAACGGAAAAGGAACTGCCGCTGAAAGAAAACGAAAACCCCGTCGATTTCATACTGAACTACGAAACTGACGGGGCTGTGATAATAATAGAAGCGGAAACGGAATTGCCGCCGCAAAAGCGCGTTCAGGTGCTTTCGCTCGACGCGTCTTTCGACCCGACGGACGGGCTTGTATTGCAGAATTCTTTCCCGCTCGAATACGTTGCCGCCCTGCCTCGCGCCGACGGCTATATGATAGCCGCGAACATATCGGGCGCAAAAACGGGCGAACTCGTTATATACGAGTGGAAAACTTCCGCGGACAAGCTGTATTCTCTGCACGAATTCGAAATACTGAACCGCAAATACAGAGCGGTCGACTTTATGCCGTATTCGGGCGGTTACGTTTCGCTCATGATCGACGAAAACGGCGTCGCCGACCTGTACACGATGGACTATGAGTTCAAGAACACGAAAATAATAATTCTCGGAGCGGAGAACGCGACGGGCGGCAGACTGTTTTCCGACAACGCGAAAAACTACGTTTTCCTGCAACGCGCGAACGGAACTTCCGCGGCGTACGAAATGCCGCTCGATCTGTCCGACAAAACCGAAATCGCGTCGCTTTCGACCCAGACGGAGATAACCGCTTTCCGCGCCACGCAAACGGACGCGTACTTCGGCGGCAAAAACGCTTTCTCGCCCGTCATTTCGGTACTGAATAATCAAGGGGTGCTGTTCGAAAAAGCGTTCGGGAGCGTTACCGAAACCGTGAAAGTCATGCTCCCGTCCGACGGGTTTATATTCGTTATCTGCGAGAGCCGCGGCACGAGCCAGAACGTAGGAAAGAACTTCGGCGGCTCGGATATACTTATAGTTAAGTTAAGGTTTTAATTTACAACCTCCTTAGCCGAGCAATCGCACTCCCTGCACTATCCTCAGCCGAGCGCGAAGCGCGAACGCCACGAGCCAACGCGAGTATTTCGAGCGGAGCGTACCTACTTTTTGTCATTTCGAGCGGAGCGTAGCGCACACTTCCCCCCCCAGTCCTGTCATTTCGACCGAAGTGAGCTTGCGAACGAAGCGGAGAAATCTCTCTGATTTATTATCTTTATATGGATAGGATAAGTTTTAGACTATATTATAAAGATAATTTTAGCGATTTCTCCACGCGCGACTTCGTCGCTTGGTCGAAATGACAGTACAGAGAAAGTATATCACTCACTTCGGTCGAAATGACAAAAAATTGTGTTGTAAACACAATTTTTTGTCATATCAAGCGCAGTCAATAAAATCAATCTGCGTCTTCGAATTCGATGATCTTTTTAAGGCGTTCGGGGACGGGCTTTAAGTTTTCGAGCGAGAACTCCCCGTAAGGCGTAACGAGCTTTTTCTCCTTGATCTTGCAAAGGAAGAACGCGAAGCGGCAAGGCTTTACGGCTTGCTTAGGCTCGGAGTAAAGGCGGCAGAGCTTTTTCGTGCCGTCATCATTTAAGTACTGCTCCAAATAAGCGCACTGCCAATCGTCCTTTTCGAACCCCGCTTCGGGAACGACGAATTCGAGCCAATCTATATTGTCGGAATAGTCGTCAACGGACATTTCGACGAGTATCCAACCTTTGTTGTAATCGTAACAATCGAAAAAACCGACTTTTTTCATTTGCGTATCTCCTACATTTTGTTTTTTCGTTTATATTATAACATTAAACGCATAAAAAATCAAAGATTTTTTATATAACGCTCACGCGTCGGTTTTGCTTTCGCAAAATGCGTTTAATCTTCGCGCAAATCGTAAATTTACTTATATTATAGCATGATACGCATAAAAAATCAACAAATGATTTAGGTCAAAACGATCGTCCTGTCAAGAAATTCAAAGAAATCGCCTTGTTCGTCGTCGGATAACTGTTTGTAGTCGATATAAATTTCAACGTTACCGATTTTTGTTATTGCGTAATATTGTAAAGTATACACTCCGTCGGCAGACGATGACACAAGTCTGTAATCCAACGGATAATTCTTAAACGTAGAATTTACGATATTATTACCCAAATCATTCGTATCTTCAAAATCGGAATTTACGTAAAATTCCATAATTATCTTTTCGTAAGGTTCATTTTTAAGCTGTAATCTATAAAACAATACGTCATTTGATATATTGTCATAAATTCTATCAATAATTGTTTCATAAGTACCGCCTAAATCAATTCGCATACCCGATAAACTTGCGTTCACTTCCGTAAGTTCCGCAGCCGTTGTAGACATATTTTCTTCAAAATATTCTTTCTTTTTGT
>DBEXQE010000089.1:0-5650 GCA_048167245.1 Christensenellales bacterium
TTAGGGGGGCTTGTCAAGCGATTTCCGCCCGCTTATACGAGCGTTTTACTCCGATCTTCCGAAAAGTCTATGCAGAAAAAAGCCCGTTTCTTCGTCGCCCTTATCGACTTCGTGGGTCCCGTCGAATACGACGAGCTTGAAATCGTCCTGTTTGCCGAACGCCTTATAGAACTCTCTCGCGCGGTCGCACTCCTTTTCGGTAAGGCGGAAATCGAAAAGTTCGTCCCTGTTCCCCATGCCTACCGCGAGCGGACGCGGACAAACGAGCGCCATCGTTTCGGCGACGGCAAACGTGTTCTGCGCGCCGAAATAACTCCAATCTGGCCACGAGCGGACGAAACCGTCACAGACCCAACTGCTCGAATAGCACGCTTTGACGCGCGTATCGACTGCCGCGAAAAAGAGCGCGAACATTCCGCCGTACGACATTCCCGCCGTGCCGACGCCGTTTTCTCCTATATAGCCGTTCGCTATAAACCAATCGACGCACCCGCGCGCGAGATACAGCTCGAACGCCGTCATGCTCCCGCCGAGCTGACGCAACTTTCCGTCCGTTTCTTCGCGCTCGTACTCCCCGCCGTAGCGTTCCTTGTTCCAAAGCAGGAACTGCGGAACGAACGCGTTCGCGCCGCCGTCCGTGATCCTGCGCACCAAATTATTGTAATTTGCCGAACCGAGATGAATACTCGATATCAGTTCGGGAGTCCCGTCCTTGCCGTGAAAACATACGCAGAGCGGCGCGGCGGCTTTTTCGACCTGCTCGAAATAGATCCCGTACAGCGGAACGCAACCGAAAAACGAAAACGTGAGCCTGTAAATATTCACGTTGCCGTCCTTTGCAACAAACTCTTTGCGCGTAAGTTCGGGAAGATCGGACTTTTCAGTCAGCGGAAATCCGAGCATAGATATGAATTTTTCGCGGTAAAACTCCGGATCGCGCAGATATTTTTCGGGCGAAATGAATTTTTCCCGCACGCTTTGCTTCGCGTCCTTTACCGTTTGCAGATACTTTTCTATCCCGTCCGCATACGCCTTGCGTTCGGGAGTGTTCTTTACGATCTCTTCCTTATAGTATTCCATACCCATTCCTTAACACAAAAAGGAACGTCCGCAACGTTCCTTTCCGATTTTTTTAAGTTATTTTCGTCTTTAAGCCGCGTCGTCCGTGCTTTCGGTAGTTTCTTCTTCGCTCGGCTCGGGTTTTCTGTCGGTTTCGGCTCTGTCGTAGACGGCTACCGCGTCGGCGCCTTCGACGCCCGTGTTCTTGAAAAACGCATATCCGCTCGCCCAATCGTCGACTTTGCCGAAATACATTACGAAACCCGCCGCGATATCGGAGTTGAGTCCGCCGCTCACGAGATCCGTAGCGATAGTTTCCGGCTCGCTCTTATCCGAGTCGGACAGCGTGAAGTCGGTGCGGTAAAGCGTCGTTCCGTCGGAGTTCGTGTAGTACATGTAGTTTCCGCTTATAAACTGCATGGTCGCCGCGTAATTAAGTACGCGCATATTTTGCGAACCGTTCGAAATAAGATAGACCGCCGAACTCGTAAAGCCGAGAATATGACCTACGTTCGAGTAAACGTTATCTCTGAAACAGTAAAGGCTCGTATAGGTCGACATATCGCTCGCCGAAAGGATCGTAGTGTATTCGACGGGGATCTGAACGCGGCGCTCGTCCGCATCGCGCGATTCTTCGTAAGCCTTGTAGGACGGACTGTTGTCCATGAGCAGATCGTGCAGGTTATCCATTTTGATAACGGTGTCCGTGTTTACGGTCGTTCTGTAAAACAGCGCGCCGCCCGAAACCGCTTCGAGCGTAACGGTCGTACCGTTCATCAAAACGTTAAATCTCTCGCTTCCGTCGGGACGCATCGCAACGACGGTGTTGCCCGCGCGTTGCAAGTCGTTCTCATCGACCGCGCGCGTATAGTAAACAAAGTCCTCGGGATCTACCGTTTCCTTGCTTTCGCTGTCGTAAAAGTCGCGCGTCGGGAACAGAACGCTCGTAGCTTTATCGGTAAGCACCATAGCGTCTTCGGGTTTCTTGTCGCCCGTCATTTTTACGGAAACTATCTTCGTGCCGTAGTAGCAGACGAGATAAACGCTACCGCCCTGCTTGTAAAAAGCGTACGGTTTGTCCGCCGCGTCTTCTTCGGTCGTGAAAATGAGCTGAGTTTTGCTTCCGTCGAGCTTAGTGCGGAAAAAGTCCGTTTTCGTTACCTGGACCGTGCCTTGCTTGTTCTTCGTGTTGTTCGGCGACGCATAGTAAACGTAATCGTCGTAAATGAATATGCCGCCGTTCTTGTAGCCGCTCGTGCCTATGACTTTCGGAGCTACGACCTGAACGTCTACGATATCGACTATTTCTTCGTCCTCGTCTTCTTCTTCGAGATACGAGTGTACCTTGCCCTTGTGCGAAACGAAATTGAGTCCCGTGGTCGCGTCGAAATCGGGTTCGAAATCTCTGCCGTCCCTTTTGCCGACGAGTTTCGCTTTGTACAGAGCGCCCTTGACCACTTTGCCGAACACGTTGTTTTTGCCGTCGGTGTCTTCGTAGCCGCGCGTGCCGTTTATAAAGTAAATGTAGTCGCCGTACTGTACCGCGTTGCCGCCGTTGCTCTTGACTACGTAATTATAATCCTGTTCGAAGCCGCTTTTTATCTTGACTTTCGGAAAATTCGCCGAACAGCCCGCGAACAAGAGCACGGACACGATGAGCGAAGTCAAAACGGCAGTTATCTTTTTCTTCATTTATTACACTACTCCGATTATAAGTTGAAATTACAAGGTCGAATAGACCGTTAACGGCACAATTATACACCAATTATCGCCTTACAGTCAATTATTTATGCGGCTTGGGTCGCACTTTTACGGTAGCTTTATTCGACAAAAGCCCTTCGGAAACGGCTTTTACCGTTATGCGACCTTCTCCCGTGCCGCGGACCACGGCGGTGCATACGCCGCCATAAACGGGACAGACGGAAGATCTCGGATTTACGAGCGACTCGGGATCCGCGTTTCCGAGCGCGACGAGCTCGCCTTCGCCCGACACGGTAACTTCGACTTCGCGCACCGCGTACGGCATGAGCCTGCCTTCCTTATCCGTTACGGAAATATTCACGTAGCAAAGTCCGTTCTCGGCTATCGTCTTGTCGGAACATTCTGTTTTGAGCATTTTGGGCGCGTTCACCGACTCGACTGAGCAACGCGAAACTTCCGAACCCTTGCGGTAGCTTACGGCTTCGAGTTTGCCGGGATAAAAATTGGTTTTGAACTCGGCTATATGGCGATTGAACTTGCCCGCGAGCTTGCGTCCGACCGATCTGCCGTCGAGATTCAGCGCGACTATATCGCCGCTCGTGTACACGAATATCCTTATGGGCTTGCCTATGTGCTTGGGCCAGTTCCAAAGGTGCGACAGCTCTCCTATCTCGCCGTTCTCGCCCATCGTTTCGGGATCTTCGACGACTATGTGCGAAACGTTCTTCTTGCCGAGCAAAATCTCTTCGTAATACGCTTCGTCTTTCTTGCCGCCCGTTATATCGAACAGTCCGCTCGTGTTCACGTACGGCTTGACGATCGCGTTTTCCCTTACGAGCCTTTCGTCCTGCTTGCCTATGAAATCGTACGCGCAGAACGTAAAGTCGCCGATAACGCCCAAGTGCTTATCCGTTTCTTCCAGAGCGTCGTATGCTTTTTCGCGGCGCGACGCCGTGCCGAGTATTATCCTGCCGCCGACCGTCTTGTCGCTCGCGTATCTCGGATAAAGGTATCCGTATCCAGCGACGTCTGCGAGCGAGAAAAATTCTTCGGTGCATTTTAAGAACAGATCCTTTTCTCTCGCAAGCGAAATAAGTTTCTTTTCCGCGTTATCTTCGCCGGACAGACCTTTGCCGACTTTTATTTCGTATTTGTCCGTTTCGGCTTTTAGCGGAGCACGCTCGAAAGCGTTTGCCGTTATGAGTTTTTTTGCGTCGAAACGTTTTATTATTTCCACGATCTTCTTCGCCGTTTCCGCGCCGCCGTTCCTGCCGTAGCTCTCCTCTGCGTCGTTGCAAAGTCCGTACATGATACAGCAAGGATGATTTCTGAGCGTTTTTACGGATAGCTCCGTAACTTCCGCGTAAGTGCGGTCGAAAAACAGATGACCGTCGTTTATAAACTTGCCCGTGCCGAAATTATCGAAGATATCCGCCGCGAGATAAAGCCCGAGATCGTCGAGCGCGTCCAGAACGGCGTCGGACGGACAGCCGACGTAGCGCACGGCGTTGAAGCCGATATCTTTCAGCGCTTTGAGTTTTCTGTATTCCGCCGAATATTCGGAAACGCTTCCCAAAAGTCCGTTGTCGGGCATGACGACCGCGCCTTTCAGCTTTACGGGCGAACCGTTTATTTTAAGGCTCTTGCCGAAAATGCCGCTCTCGATAATTCCGAATTTATCTTCTTCCGAGTCGAAAACTTTTTCGCCGTCTTGCGAGATAAGCGAAACCTTGACTTTGTATTTATATGGGTCGTAAACGCTCCACGGATAGAAGCGACTCATCTTGACGGGCAGTTCGAAAACTTTTTCCGCGCCCGCCGCGAGTTTTACTTTTCTGAGTTTTTTGACCACGCGCTTGTTTTTCGCGTTGAATATCTCGGCGAAAACCGCGAACTGCTTAACTTCGCCCGATTCGTTTTTCACGCTCGCCGAAACTTTAAGGCGCGCTTTGTCGCTTATGCTCTCCGTCTGCACGAACACGCCCATAGGAGAAATGAACAGATCGCCGGGCACGGTGAGAAGTCTTACTCCGCCCGCAACGCCTATGCCCGTATATTTTCCGCAGTCCCTATACGAGCAGAATTTGAGTTTCAGCACGTTTTCCGTTTCCGCCATATACGGCGTTATGTCCGTTAAACTGCGCGCGGGAGAAAAAATACCCCCGACGCTCTGCCCGTTAATAAAAACTTCGCAGACGCCCGAAACGCCCGAAATATCCAAAAAGACCTTATGCCGCTTTTCCGTTTTGGGCAAACGCTTATAAAGCGTGAGCGACGCCGCGTCGTAAAAGCCGTTGTACTCGCCGAAAGCCGAATCGTACGTTCTGTTAAGCTCGGGCAACATGTCGTACGGAAGATCTACGGCGTCGGTATCGACGGGAATTTCGTAATCGAATTCGTCCGTGCGGTTTTTGAGTGCTTTCCAATCTTTGTTTAAGTCTGTAACCGTCATCGCAAAACCCTTTTATCGTATTTTTGTGCGTATTTTTTGCCGCCGCAGTACCTATCGTATCAATTATACCAATTTAAGCGGCTTTTTGCAAGCAAAACAATTAAAAAAAGAATTTATCTTTGCGCTTGCCTTTTCAACCGTTGACAGAATAACCCGCAATAAGTTACAATAAAATAGTAATAAAACTCAAAAACAAGGATCTTCGCCTAAAATTGAACGCTTTTATAGAAATGATACGGAACGGAATGTTGTCCGTTTTCAAGTTCGAAGAAATAGTAACCGTGCTGATCTCTATCCTGCCGATAGTAGAAGCGCGCGGAGCGATACCGATAGGCATAGGCTACGGACTGCATCCGGCGCTTAGTTGGCTGTACGCGTTTTTAGGCTCGTCGGTCATAGTGCCGCTTTTGCTTCTCGTGCTTATTCCGTTCGTCGATT